>JACDEG010000013.1 GCA_013816505.1 Pyrinomonadaceae bacterium
GCGGTGCCTCGTGCGGCAGTTGCTTGTAGGTCAGGAAGTAGTGTTGCAGCCGCTCGACCAGCCCGATGGGTACTTCGCTGATGTCGTTCATGTGACCGAAGGCGATGTCGTTATCGAGCACCGCGATGACCTTGTCGTCGGCCTCAAGCCCGTCGATCATGCGCAGGCCACCGATGGGTTTAGCTCGGATGAAGAAGTTACCGTGCGTGAAAGTTTTTTCCGTCAACACGCAGATGTCGAGCGGGTCGCCGTCGCCACGGATGACGCCGGACGCGACGCCGGTGCGCATCCGGCACAGCTCCGCGACCTCTTCGCCGCAGAAGGTCTGTGGGATAAAGCCGTAGAGCGTCGGCGGGAACGACGAGAAGCGCTGCGGGCGGTCGAGCCGCAAGTGACCGGAAGCCTTTGACAGTTCATACTTAACGGCGTCGGTCGGGACGATCTCGATGAAGGCGTTGACGGCGGCGGGCGCCTGCTCGCCCGGCGGAACGCCGTGCCACGGGTGCGCCTGAAACATCAGTGCCAGCAGGTTGTAAAGGGCCACATCGTCGGTGTTGTCAGTCATGTCGGATTCTCACTTTGTGTTTTCGCGCGGCGCGCCGCTAAAGTTCCTTGCAGGGTATGCTAAAATCCCTACCGTCGCCCCAGGAGATGACGTGCCCCGATGATTATGTACGGCGCGCGCGGCGACTGTCTATCAGGCCGTCACGTCCCACCCGCGCGCTAGTCCGACGGAAGAGGTTTTATCATGTCCGCCGCGCCAACTACTTCACATCACATCCCCACGCCCGCAACCATCACGACTCCGATCAGCAGCGCGACCCGCGTCGTCTCCGTACGTTGGATCATCAGCGCGCGCGACGACCTGGTGTGGTTCGTCGGTTCGGTGTTGTCGAGCTACGCGCTGCTTGCGCTCTACGTCACCGGCCTCGTCCCGCTCATCCCGATGGTCGCGGCGTGGGCGATTCTGATTGACGCGCCGCACCTCTTCGGCACCTTCTCGCGCACCTACTTCGACCGCGAGGAGCGGCGTGTGCGTCGGCGTCTGCTATTCGGCTCGCTGCTCTTCTTTGCAATTGGGCCGGTGATGGTCGCGGCCGGCGCGGCCATTCTCTTCTTCCTTTTCGCGGCGCTGTGGGCCTATTACCATCTCGTCAAACAGCATTACGGTTTCATGGTGCTCTACAAGAAGAAGAACGACGATCTCGCGCCGCCGGACAACGCGCTCGACCGCGCCTTCCTGCTGCTCGCTTTCAGCTACCCGTTCGTGGCGTTCATTGCGAGCGACGCAGAGGCCGCGGCGCGCATTCCCGCTGTGCTGCTCGGCAACCTCGGGCTACTGGCAACGTTTCTGCTTGGCGCAACGATTCTCGTGACCCTCGCGTGGCTCGCGCGCCAGGTGCAGCGTGCCGTGCGCCGCGAGCCGCTCGATCTGCCGAAGTATCTGCTGCTCGCGGCGGCGATCCCGATGCACTGGGTCGTGCTGCTGACGCCGATGCCGCATAAGCCTATCGCGGTCGTCGCGATTCTGACGATCTACCACAATCTTCAGTACCACCGCTTGATTTGGTTTCACAACCAAAAGTACGCGCGGGGCGACGACTCACGTAGTCGATACGGTGGGGCGGAATTGATCAGCCGTCGACTGCTTTACTACGTCGCGTTCGGCGTCCTGTTTGGTCTTGTCTACCGGCTGCCGCGCTTCTACGCCGACTCGACGGTCGGACAGGAAGCATTCGTCACGCAACTCGTCGCCGCATTTCTGTGGGGCTTCGCCTTCATCCACTACTACCTCGACTCGAAAATCTGGCGCGTGCGCCGCGACCCGTCGGTTGGCCGGGCGCTTCAAATGGAAACGTAAGGATTGACCCCCAAATACCTTCCCTGACTTTAATCGCTGAGGACGCGAGAGGGCGCGCGCGCAAAGATGTGAAAGCAAAGTTCCATCAATCAAGTGAAAAGCTGTAGACATGCTCGGCGTCCTCGGCGGTGATTATATTTTGTTTCAGTCATAAGAAGGCTGCCGCCACATGCGCGCGGCGCGCGGCGACCAAGCAGGAATCGAAGAGCCGCGCCCTCGATGTTGAGAAGCGCGGCTCTTTCGCCGGCGTGACGGACGAATGCTCTATTCCGGGCTACTGTTTGTTTTTATTCGTGTCGGCGACCGCCTTCAGCGCTTGGAAGGTCGGCGGCCACAGCCCGACGAAAATTCCCGCTGTGCGTTTGCCGGACAGGAACAGCGCGAGCGACGCGCCGATTGAGCCGAGCGTCAAAATGTGGAAGAAGCTGACGCCGGTTGCTTGTTTGGTTGAGTGGTCGATGCTGCGCAGCATCGATTCGGCCATGTCGGTTCTCTCGCCGGTTGTCATGTCCGCATCCTGACCCGCGCGCATTGCGCTTGCTGTCTGTGCCATTTGCTTTCTCTCCTTATTATTACTGCGTTAAGTGAACATCGCTTCGGTCTTTCACTTGACCCTTCAAGTATGCAAAGCCAAAGAGCAGCGCCAGCGAAGCGCCCGCAATTAAAAAGCCTTTGGCCTTCTCGGATTTCGTCGGCGTCGATAGCAGCACCTGCCCACACTCGACGCACTTGCTGATTCGTTCTTTCTTCATCACATCCCCCCTCTATTTTCGGTTGACGGCTGACCTTCGCACCACTCGCGCGTCACCTGATGCCGGTAATCGAACATCCGTCGCAGTCGCGGGATGACCAGAAATGGCGACATCAACTGGCCCACCACACTGAACGGCGGCTCGTACTCTACTTCATCACGCAAAATCGCGCCGTCCGCGTGCGGCTCAATGATGTGACGATGTTTCCAACTGCGGAACGGGCCGCTCACCTGCACGTCTTCAAACATCCGCGGCGGGTCGTAAGCCGTGTGCCGCGCGACCCACCGCGCCGGGATCAAGCCGAACAGCCGCGTTTCGATGATCGCGGTCGCGCCCGTGTGCAGGTTCGGCGCAGCTTGCACGACGCGGGCCGTTTCCCACGGTGGCGTCAGACGTTCGAGCGCATCCGGCAACTCGTGGAATGCAAAGACCCGCTCCGGCGCGGCGCGGATGATGCTCTCCTTAACGAATCTCATCGCCGTTATCTATCGCAAGCAGCAAACCGCACACGCCTTCTTAACGTAGAAAGCAGAACGCACGCCGAGAATTGAAGGAATTTTCAAAGCTGGTGCGACTCCGGTTGCAACACTATCTCGTTCAGCACCCCTTCACCTTCCTGGGTTGCGGCGAAGAAGACGGCGCGCGCCGCCGCCGTCACGGTCAGCATTTTATCGCGCTGCACGCGCATCGTGATCGAATCCCAGAAAGTGCTGTTAACGCCGCCGAGGTGCAACAAACTGACGCCCACACCCGCGCGTTTGTATTCGAGCGCGATGGACTTCAGCATCCCGGTCAGCGCGTACTTTGACGCGCAATACGCAGCCGCCTGTGCCATCGGGGCGCGCCCCAGGATGCCCGGCAGCGCGATGATGCGCCCGTGTTTTTGCTTCTCCATCAAAGGCAGCACTGCCTTGCAGATGTTGAACGCACCGCCGACGTTTGTCAGCATCAGACGCTGAAACTCTTCTTCCGTCGTTTCGGCGAACGGCTTCAGCACTCCGATGCCGGCGGCGTAGATGAGCGTGTCGATGCGCCCGAAGCGGCGCTCGGCTTCCGCCACCAAGCGCGTGACGCTCGCGGCGTCGGTCGCGTCGGTCGGCACCGAGGCGACGCTCGCCCCTTTTCGCTCCAGCTTCCATTCAAGCTCGCTCAACTCGGCTTCATTACGCGACGCCAGCACCAGGTCCGCTCCGGCGTCCGCAAACATCTCCGCCGCCGCGCGCCCGATACCGCGCCCCGCCCCGACAATCATCACCACCGTGCCCGCCATCTCCATCAATGCACCTCATTTCAGTTTGAAACGTCGCGTCGCCTTACTACGACCATCAACCGTCGGCTCGTCATCGTTGTTGTTTGACGTGATGAATTAAGGCTCTCAGCATACACGCTTTCAAAGGGTTCGCTCGTCACAGACTGTTGTCAGAGATCAAACGTTTGTTTACCGCCCACACCAATGGCGCGCCGACCTTTGTCGCGAAGACTGTCTTCTCGGTATGCTGCGACCAATTGACGTTCTTGATGTCGATGAGGGAAATGTGTGGCAGATTAGATGGAGCGAGGGTTCTTCACTGATGAAGATGATTGCTCGAACAGGTGTCAAGCGGAGCCGCTTTCAGTGGCTCGGATTGGTGGTTTCAATCGTGGTCTGCTTCGGCGTCGC
This sequence comes from Pyrinomonadaceae bacterium, assembly GCA_013816505.1. Lineage (GTDB taxonomy): Bacteria > Acidobacteriota > Blastocatellia > Pyrinomonadales > Pyrinomonadaceae > JACDEG01. The sequence continues at coordinate 4,274 of JACDEG010000013.1, forward strand.
GGCGCTCGGCTCGCTCCTCACCGATCCGAACATCGACGGTTGGTACGCGGCGTTGCGTAAGCCGCCGTGGAATCCGCCCAACTGGGTCTTCGGCCCGGTCTGGTCGGTGCTCTACCTGCTGATGGCGGTGGCGGCGTGGCTCGTCTGGCGGCGCCGCGATTTCGCCAGGGTGTCACTGCCGCTCGCGCTGTTCGGCGTGCAGCTTGTGCTTAACGGACTCTGGTCCGTCCTCTTCTTCGGCTGGCACCGCCCCGACCTGGCACTCATCGAAATCGTCTTTCTATGGAGCGCAATTCTCGCGACGATGCTCGCCTTTCGGCGCGTCGTGCCGCTCGCGACCAGATTGCTGGTGCCCTACCTTCTGTGGGTGAGCTTCGCCGCAGTCTTAAATTTCACCATCTGGAGAATGAACTCGTGAAACAAAACGATGAATGCGGAACGATGAATTAAGAATACAGAACACACAAGACAGAAGAACGATTCTCAGCCTCCTCATTCTGACTTCTGGTTTTCATTCATCCCTCATCCCTCATCCCTAATCCTCATCGTGCTCCTCGCCGTTATAGCGCATCACCACCGGCTCGTCGTCGACGATTGACTCGAGATGCACGGGGCGGCCCCACAATTTGTAGACGTGCTCAAGCACCCGGCGCGCGTAGCCGGCATCGAGTTCCGCGCCCTCGAATTGATGCTTCAGGTAAAGCTCACGGTTGTGATTGTAATCGCCGTCGGCGACGATGATGTATGGAAAGCCGAAGTTGGTCATGTTCGCGACCAGTTGATCGCGCACGCGCTGCCATCGCTTTTCGGTGACCGTCCACTCCTCGTCTTCGACCAACTCGAAGACATACAAATCAAGCTCTTCGCATAACTCTTCGGTCAGATAGTTGCGCAGGAACGACACGTCGTTTTCGAGTTCACGCACCTCGAAGATTTTCGCGCGCCCCTCGCCGCCCTGGCGACCGAATTTCTCACGCTCCTCCGCCGACGGATTGTCCCAGCGCCGCTCGATGTCCTCAAGGATTTTGTAACCGAGGTAGTACGGATTCAACTGTCCCTTGTGCGGCGACACGACGCCGGAATGTAGTTCCGCGAATTCGAGCATCTCCTGATCCGGCAAATCCAACTCACGCATGATGCGCGCATGCCAAAACGACGCCCATCCTTCGTTTAATGTCTTGGTCTGCATCTGCGGCACGAAATACTCCATCTCTTCGTGAATCATCGCCATCACGTCGCGCTGCCAGTCTTCGAGCGTTGGCGAATTGCGCAGGATGTAGTAGACCAAATCTTTCTCCGGGAGGCGTTCGCCGCGTGGACGTTCGTCGGTCGCGGCGGCGGGCGGCTCCGTCTTCTCGCCCATCTTCCAGAGGTCGTCGTAGCGGCCCTCTCTGGGCTGCTGTGCGGCGCGGCTTTTCTTTTCCTCTTCGCTGCGCTCGCGCCGGATAAAGAAGTTCGGGTCGATGTGCTCTTCGATGGAGAGCACCGCATCAAGGAACTGCTCGACCGTCTTCCGCCCGTGCTTGAACTCGTACTCGGCCATCCGTCCGGCGTGCGTCGAGACGGTGTCGACCATGCGGCGGTTGGTCTTCGAGAAGTAGATGTTGTTCTTAAAAAAGTCGACGTGGCCGAGCACGTGCGCCATCACCAGCTTGTTCTGGACGGGACTGTTGGTCTCCATCAGAAAGCCGTATGACGGATTGGTGTTGATGACGACTTCGTAAATCTTCGACAGCCCGAAGTCGTACATCGTTTTCATTTTGTGATAGGCCTTGCCGAACGTCCAGTGCGAGTAGCGACCGGGCAGCGCGTAGGAGCCGATCTCGTACATTACCGTCGCCGGCACCATCTCGAAGCGGGTCGGGAACGGGTCGAGGCCGAAGCGCAGCGCCACCTCCCAGATTTGTTCGAGTGATTTTTCGAGGTCTTTGAGTTCACGATCTTCCATAACCACATTTTGCCCTCTTCACGGTTATGCCGCAAGCACGTCGCATAAAAGCGCGACACTCGCGGTTCGACCGTCCCGATCATGCACATGCGTCAATAACTGTGGCTCCGCGCGGAAACACTCACGAGCCTTAACTCTTCCTTGTCACTTGTCACCTGTCACCCGTCACGTTTGAGTATTGACCTACCGCGTCTGGCTAATTATCATCCTGTTGTTATGAATAAATCAGTTGTCATCGAAGAACTTCCGATGCCGCCGGAGCTTGGGCGGCTGTTCGAGCAGGCCAGACGCAATCTGCTGTGGTTCAACGAACACGTCGAGGAGCTTGAGGTCTACAAGCGTTATCGTGGTCGTTATGTCGCCGCCGCCGGCGGTGAGTTATTCGTCGCCGACACTCCCGAAGAGGTCAGGCGTCTTGCTCACGAGAGGCATCCTGACGATCTACCACACATTCGCTACATCCCACGCGAAAAGCTGAGCCGCATCTATGCGTGTTAACGGAGAGTGGTTGAATTGTGAGGGTGGAGTAGTCAGACCGGTCGTGCCGGGGCTGGCGCAGGTCATTGGCGGGCAGTGGATTGAGGTCACTTTCCTACTTGACGCGGGGGCCGACCGCACGGTCTTCAGCGCAGATTTTTTGGCCTTACTTCAGCCTTTGGAGATATTGGGGACTTCACAGACTCGTCTCGCCGGTGTCGGCGGACAAGTCAACTCCATCTTCGTGGAGACCACCATCGGGTTCATCAGGGATGATAGACAGCTGGTCAGAGTGCGCGGTTCTTTCGGCGTCTTCACTGAAGGCGAGAGCGCTGAGCTGTCAGTGTTGGGCCGCGATGTGACCGACAATTTCAGCGTCATTTACGATTATCCCAATCAGGCTGTGGCTCTACTGTCGCCGCCACATTATTACGAGATCAAAAATCCCTCCTGAGAATCGCCAGTCAATCTAACCCTAATCGCACATGTTGAAGGCTCTCAACCTTTGCGGAATAGCGGTCCCGCTCCGCTTCAGTAATTGCGGACGACTTCGGTTTCTTGCCGAGTTTCCATACATCGTTTTCATTTTGTGATAGGCCTTGCCGAACGTCCAGTGCGAGTAGCGACCGGGCAGCGCGTAGGAGCCGATCTCGTACATTACCGTCGCCGGCACCATCTCGAAGCGGGTCGGGAACGGGTCGAGGCCGAAGCGCAACGCCACCTCCCAGATTTGTTCGAGTGATTTTTCGAGGTCTCTGATTTCGCGATCTTCCATGTCGCTATTGTCCGCTCAACCGTGGTCGCACCGCAAGACATCGGGCGAGGGTTAATGCGCGATCTTTTTTCGCTTTGAACAGGGTAGATAGATTTCCGGCCGCAACGGTGACACTCACTATGCAGCCGCTCGGCAATCGTCACTCTGTTATCAACTCGCGAATGATCGAGCCATCGGATCAACCGCTCAATATAAAATAAACTGCGGCGGTCGTGCTCTTCACGAGCGGCGGTCGACGAAGGAGCGCGGCGGTGGAAAAAAGGGGGTGGCATTTCTGCCACCCCCTCCAAACCGTGTTTCGGTGAAATGTCTTGCCAGCGGTTAGAATAAAAAGCGCAAGGCCAACTGGACAATCCGCGGATTGCTGCTGAAAACCTTGGACGGGTTGTTGAAGTTATTGTTGCTCAAGTTAGTGGCATTCACCGTATTAACCTGCCCAACTGCGGTGGTGCTAATTGGGGTCACATCATTAACAGAGCCGGGAGTGTACTGTGGATGGTTGAATGCATTATAGAGGTCAGCACGAAGCTGAACATTCCTCGACTCTCCAAAGCGGAAATTCTTGAAAACAGAGAAATCGAGGTTCTCGATGCCCGGCAGTTGCAAGGTGTTACGAGCAGAGTTAGAAATTGCCCCAATACCAGCTCGGATGTACTCGGCATTCGGGTTATCCGCTAAGTATGCAACGACCTGACCGGCGCTGTTGGTTAAAGCCGTCACGGTGCTACCCGTGTTTCTAACGCCGCCCAGATTTCTGATCGTGCGGTCGCCAGCGGCATCACCGTTGATGTTGGAGTCTTGACCACTCAATACCGTCGCCTTCTGGCCTGATTCGAATGTCAACGTGCCGGCGAAGCTGATGCCACCCAAAACCGCGCGCACAAAGCCGTTTGAGCTGTCGTTGAAGAACGGCAAATCGTAATTACTGGCAAGCACGAATCGATGACGTCTGTCGAGCGCGGAGTCAGCTCGTTCTGCTCTTAGGTTCTGGAAGTCCTCGACACGTCGCGGGCTGAGCACGGTGGAGAACACCTCGGCTGTCGTATCGTCAATCAGATGGCTCCAAGTGTAAGCTGCGGACATTTGGAAGCCCTCGGAAAAACGCCTCTGAAGCAAGGCCGATCCGGCGTGATAGGTCGAATTACCGTTCGACAGGAAACCGATAATGTTGCTAGTGAACCCCGCGTTTACAAAGCTCGAAACGAAGCCTGAGCGTGCATTAATCGCATTCAGCGTCAACGGCAAAGCATCTAGTTGCGCCTGGGTGGGTCTCGACAAGAGCGTTGGCAAGCCACCGATTGCCGACGAAGCTTTATTCTGTCGGTTGATACGGTTCTGCGTTAGCAGGTGGACGCCCCGCGTTCCAAGATAGCGCAACTCAATTGAGTAATTCTTGAGGAATTGGCGCTGGAAGCTAGTGGTGTATGTGATTGCGTATGGAACCTTTTGGTCGGGGATGAAAGATCCCGTCTGGGCGCGCGCGTTGGCAGCGCTGGTAATGGCTATCGGCCTGTCGGGGATGCCACCGCTACCAAGGAAGTTAGATAAGCCGGCGGTCGGTTCAATGCTCGCCGTCTGTTGAGACTGCGGCGGCGACGACAGGATGTAAAGATTGTCGAAGATGTAGTCGTAGCCGAGCGAGAAGCCTGCGCGAATCGAGCTTTTGCCATTACTTCCGAAGACTCGACCGAGCAACCCCGAATCGAAATTAGGTGAGTAAGCAATTCCGACTTTGGGAGCGAAATTCTTCGTCTGTTCCCGTGGCTCCCGAAACTCGATGAGGCCGGGCACCGAAGAGATAGCGTTCCGGACTTGCTCGTCGGCTCCCCTCGGAACCTGCTGATACGAGTAGTTCACGCCGAGGTTGAGCGTCACATTCGGACGAATGCGCCAATCATCCTGAATGAATGGGAAAAGAAGGTGTTGGTTTCCGACGTAGACGGACGTGCCAACGTTGCGCTCGGCCAAGAAGTCTGGACTGATGTCACGCAGGAACAGGTCGGTTGAATTGTACTGGTAATCACCGCGCTGTCGCTGCACAAACGTCTGTGGCGAAATTACCCGACGGTAATCAATGCCAAACTTGAGGGAGTGCTGACCAACCAGGTAGTTCGTATTGTTGACGACCTGGTAGTTGTTCTCAACACTGAACTGCGGGAAGTTGCTGTTTGGTCCGACGTCGAGGCCGAGGTCTAACAAGCCGATATTCGGGAATGCGTCGAGACCAGGGAATGTGATGTTACCAACCGGGAAGTCACTCTTCGACCGGCGGTAAGCGAGGCGCGTCTCGTTGGTCAAATTTGAAGTAAAGATATGCAGCAGCGTGTAAGAAAACAACCGCTGCTTGTTCGGCGTCAGAATGAAGAACGCAGGCAGATTCGCGTCGTTATCAACATCGAAGAAGTTGGTGTAATTAAAGCGGGTGCGATGCGTCGTCTTGTCGCTCTGGATAAAATCAAAGTTGAGAACGAAGTTGTTCTGCGTCTGAAAGTTAGGAGCGTCGAAAGTGACGTTGCCTATCGGCACCTGCCTGCCCGCAACATTAATAAATCCGGCATCGTTCGCAGGCGCGACCGGAACGAAGCGGTTAAAGATTGAAAGGTTACCAGCAGAAAGACCCGGAGTGGAATTGATAATCTGGAGTCCCGCCGCTGTCGGCGTCGTCACGCCACCTGGAGCCGCCGCGCTACCAAGCTGACGTCTTTCATACCCGGTAAAGAAGAAGAGGCGATCTTTTCCGCCAAAGAGAGCCGGCCCGCCTTCACCAAAGCGCGGTACGTAGAGCGGCCCGCCGAGATTGAAGCCACCGCGAAAGAAGTCATCCCGGGGGAAGCGCGTCCTGCCAACCGGCGGATTATCGTCGCGCACGACGCCGGCGTTCTTCTGCAGGGTGTCAAGCGAGTTTAGATAGCGGTTTCGAAAGAAGCTGAAAAGGGTGCCGTGGTACTCATTCGTGCCACTCTTTGTCACGGTGATGAACTGTCCGCCGTTTGATCTTCCGAATTCTGCTGAAAACTGGTTCTGAAGCAACGAAAACTCCGAGACGTTTTCGGGCGAAACGTATGCCTGCGGGCCGGTTACGGACTTGTCGTTGTTGTCTACGCCGTCAAGCATGAAATTATTGTTGCGCGGGCGCTGGCCGCCAACCGAACCGCCCGTGCCGACGCCGACGCCGCCACTGCTAGAGACGTTCGGCGCAATCAACGCAAGGTTGTTAACGCCGTTCAGACCCACTCCAGTTTGAGCAAGTTCCACAACCTGTCTCTCACTAAAGCTTTTGGAGAGCGTCGTCGTGGAGGTATCCACTAACTCCGCCCCGCCGGCAGACACTTCAACCATTTCACCCTGCAAGCCGACTTCAAGTTGAGTCGGGATGTCAGTGGTCTGGTTCAACTCTACACGCACATCGTTCAAGGTTAACGTCTTGAAGTTTGCCGCTTCCACGGTGACGGTGTATTCGCCAGGAAGTAGCTCGTTGAATTGATATTCACCACTGTCCGTTGACTGGGTGGTGACAGTGTTGTTAGTCCGTTTGTTAATCAGTGACACTTTAGCGCCTGGGACAACCGCCCCGGTCTGGTCATTAACAATCCCGCGCACGTTACCGGTGGTTTGTTGCGCGAGCGCCGACGCCGCGCAAACCAGCACGACGAACAGAACGCCAGCTGAGTGGGTCATTCGCCAAATAGCATTTTGTAGCATTAGGTGTTCCTCCTTTAGGGTCATATGAGTATAGGGTCATATGTGTATGAATTCTCGGAATGGCAACTTCTGTACCGGCCTTGCCAATAGGTCTTGTCCAAACTCCTTAACCGATGCACGACTGTGATTTAACTCTGTCTGGCAAAGCTGCAATGGAAAAACGCGAGCCATATAACATACGATATTATGGAAGGGATTCAAAAATTTGGATTCACATCCGCTTTGAGGGCGCGGACTCGTTGACGCCACAGTCGCGCGATTGACGCACGTCCGAACGGCGACCGGGGCGGGTAGCTTCCCACTTGCGGAAGCTTCGCGACCGCTTCTGATGACGAAAAGATTTTGATGGCGAGGAGGTAACGAGCCGGCTATACTGCTCCGCAACCGGGGGTCAACAACTCACTTCGGGCAGTAAGGCCCAGAGGAGAGGTGAATGAGTATGCCACGCCATCATTTTTCAAAGCGCGCGCTATTTTCCGGCGTCCTGGTAATCGCCTCCGTGCTGCTGTCGGCAACCCCGCTTTTCGCCTGGCAAGGTGGCATGCGGCCCATCGGCCCGTCGGCGCGTGAGCGGGATTTGATGTATCGCGAATTGGGTCTGCGGAATCTTGAACGGGTTGATCGAAGAAGCCCGGAAGAGCGGCGTCTGGCGATGGCGAAGATCAAGGAAGACTTCAAGCAGATTCAGGTGCTCAACAATGACGTGATGCGGTCACTCTCGTCCAGTCAAACGCCCGACTACAAATTGATCGTCAAAGCAACCGACGAAATGAAGAAATGTGCGCTCCGGCTGAAGACTAATCTATACTTACCCGAAAGCGAGAAAGATGCCAAACTCGCCAAGCCTCAGGACGAAAAGCATCAACAGCAATTAGCGCCCGCCCTCTCCTCAATAGATTCCCTGATTGCGAGTTTCGTGGCGAATCCGGTTTTCAAAAGCCCCGGCGTCATCGACGTGCAATTCTCGGCGAAAGCGCGGCGCGACCTCGACCGGATCATCACCCTCAGCGAGCGTGCACAAAGAATCGCCCGCCAACAGCGTAAGACGAATAATCAAACGCCCGAATAAGTCCCCTGAAATTTTATGCTGCTCGGACGGTGACACACGTCGTTCCTGCCATCTCCGCCCTGGCCGTCGCGCTTACGCCTCTTCGCCGCGCCGCCCGAAGAACTGCTTGAGCGCCGGGTAGACATCCTCTTTGTCGTCGATGCGCACGCCGATGAAGCGATCCTTCTGCTTCAGGCGGTCGTTGAAGATGGAGAGCAGCGCGCCCGACTAGGCGGCGGTAGCCGGATGTGCCTTCCTCGCCAATCTCGCCATAGCCGAACAGATTGCAGGTCGCACTGACAGTTGCAAAGCTATGGTGAGAGTTTATTGTCCCCACATCACCCGCTTAATGGTGACATCTCCCGGCTCGATTTCGATAATTAAATCGCCACCGCGACGGCCTAAGTAATCTTTAGGGCCGTAATTGATCCGCCACACCAAGCCGCTGTCGAAAGGACGTTGGGTGATGGTGATGAGACTTTCAACTGCGTCTACACCTAGCTCGTGAGCGCGACTGTTAGCCACCGCTATGACACGAGCCAGTGACATCGCGATGTCATCCTGCAACACGTCGGATGTTAAGGTCGAAGCCATAATAAAATGCTCCTTCACTCTTCACTGAGGATGTCGTCGGTCGCTCCGACTTCGTTCACCTGTCCGTTTGGCGCGATGAGGTAGATTTTCGCTTGCGAGATGACGAACTCGCCCTCGTAAAACTCAGCTTTCAAATCGAGATCGTCCTGAACGGCGCGTTTATCCGTCTCGCTTGGCTCCTGAAGGTAATGACTCGCCGTGTTGGGATGCGTGTGAAACGTGGCCACAATGTCGCGACCACCAATCGTGCAGTTCGGATGTGGCGGAAGAGTGATGCTGTTCTGCTCTCCCACGGGCCACTGGACAACACTCACTTTGCCCTGCGAGTCTTGCAAAATAAAACCACCTTCTTCATGGTCTCCAGTATTTCCGGGTTGAGATTCTCGCCATGCCCGAATGAACGCGGCGCGAACCACAGGGTCATCCAGAACAGTCGCATGATGCTGAGCCATTGCCTCTTTTGTGTCTCTGCAATTGGTGTCAAGACGGCTAAGCGATTTTGAGATTTACAGATTAAAAGAGTTTCGCGATGCGAAGCGGGACTTCGAGGCAGAGACTTCCGTTGACAATAGAAGCCCGCTTCAGCTTTCGCCGCCTCCTTAGACTTCGACGCCGCGCCGCCCGAAGAACTGCTTGAGCGCCGGGTAGACATCCTCTTTGTCGTCGATGCGCACGCCGATGAAGCGATCCTTCTGCTTCAGGCGGTCGTTGAAGATGGAGAGCAGCGCACCCGACGAGCGGCGGTAGCCGGATGTGCCTTCCTCGCCAATCTCGCCATAGCCGAACAGATTGCAGGTCGCAATCAACTCATCGGCGAGACGCACCGCCTCTTCGTTGTCGGAATAGTAATTATCGCCGTCGGAGAAGTGGAACGGATAGACGTTCCAGTCGCTCGGGCGGAAGCGCTCTTTGATAAGGTCGAGCGCCAGTTGATAAGCCGACGACACGACCGTGCCGCCCGATTCGCCCTGCGTGAAGAACTGCTCCTCGGTCACTTCCTTCGCCTCAGTGTGATGCGAGATGAAGACGATCTCCACATTGTCGTACTTGGTGCGGAGGAAACGTACCATCCAAAAGTAGAACGAGCGCGCGATGTATTTCTTAAACTCGCCCATGCTACCCGAAACATCCATTAGCGCCATCACGACGGCGTTCGATTCGTAGCGCTTGTCCTCTTCCCACGTCTTGAAGCGCAGGTCTTCTTTCTTCACATCGCCGAAGCGGGCGCGCTTCGCCTCGCGCGCGTTGCGCTTGATGTTCTCCAGAATCATGCGGCGCTTATCGAGATTCGCCATCACGCCGGTGCGCCGAATCTCGTTGAAGCGCGTCGTCTTTGCCGGCACCGCCTTCTTCGCCTTCTCTTCGAGAAACGGGAGGTTGAGGTCCTCGAAGATCAGCGCCGCCAGTTCGTCGATGTTGACCTCCGCTTCGTAGTAGTCGGCGCCCGCATCCTGCCCGGCCTGTCCCGTGCCCTGCCCCTGACCCGGCTGACTCTCGCGCGCGATGACATCACCGACCTTCGTCTTGCCCGTCCCCTGCCCGACGTGCTTGCGCTTGCCGTGGTCGAAGCGAAACTTGTATTCGTCGAGCGAGCGGATCGGCACCTTCACGGTGCGCTTCCCGTCCGACATGATGATCGCCTCGTTCGAGACGATGGAGCCGAGATTCTTGCGAATCGCCTCTTTGACGCGCTCCTTGTGCCGCTCTTGATCGATGATGCCTTTGCGCTGCAAAGACCAGTCGTTGCGCTGAATGGACATCCTTTAACCTCGTGACAGGTGACAAGTGACAGATGACAGGGAAAAAGATTTCTCTTGTCGCCTGTCACTTATCACGGTTTTTGCAGAAGCCGGCGACTAAGCCGGCGAACTCTGCGGGCCGCTCTTCCTGCGGCAGGTGGCCGCAGCCGCGGAACACGATCAAACGCGAATTGGGAATCAGCGCGTGCAGGCGTTCGCCGTGGCCGAGCGGAATGTCGCGGTCGTCTTCGCCCCAGATCAGCAGCACAGGCTGTGTGATGCGGTGCGCCTCGCGCTCGACCCGCCTGGCATTCCAGCGGCGTAGCGTCCGCAGCACGGCGCGGTGAGCGTTCGCGTTGCGCAGCGGCAGGTGGTGCGCCCGCATCCGCTCCGCGCTGACAAGGTGGCGCGCGCTACCATCGGCGTACACCTGAGCCATGCGCCAACGCATCAGCCGCCGCGAGTCGATGATAAGTGGAGAGACCAGATCGCCCATCACCGGCGACGCGGCCAGCCGCAGCAGGCGTTGATTCTTCACGTCGTCGTTCGACACCGGATCGACCAGCACCAGCCGCTCGACCCGCTCCGGAAAATCGAGCGCGCAACAGGCCGCGACCGCGCCGCCGTAAGAACTGCCGACAAGCGCCGCGCGCTTGATTCCAAGCGCGTCCATCAGCCGCACGATCAAGCGCGCCTGCGCGTCAATCGTATACTCGCCGTCGCGCGGCTTTTCCGAAAAGCCGAAGCCGATGAGGTCGGGCGCGATGACGCGGAACCCCATCGCGGCGATGTTCAGCAGCACGTCACCCCACACGAACGCCGAAGCGCAGAACCCGTGAATCAGCACGACCGGCGACGCGTCGCTCGCGCCTGCCTCCTGATAGTGAACGCGCACGCCTTCGACCTCGACGAACCGCGAGTGCTCGGCATGTGGCAGACGCCCGACGTGCTCTTCCCAATGCACGTCGCGCGGGCGGCTCAGGAGTCTCGCGGCCAACGCCGCGCCCGCCAAACCGTATGCGCCCGCAATCAGATACCGTTTCTTCATATTCAGCTATCAGCTTTCAGCCGTCCAACTTTTACGAAAGGTCCGCTTTAGCCATCTCAAGATACTTCCCGACTTCTGTGATTACTGCGTTGGCATGCTTGTCTCGTGAATATAGGCTAATGCCCAAGAATGTCTCGGAGTGCAGCGTCAAGATAATGCCGCGAATTCCGATGTCCCAATATCTCTGGTCAAGACCGTCAATCCGCTCGACAACCTTCCCATCAAACATTTTAAGCATTGTGTTCGCAATCGAACGAAACACATTCCAGTCGGGGCTATCAGAGAGATGAGCTTTGTAACATCCGCTCGGCTGTGTGATGATTTCGACTCTCATTGACTGTAACATCCGTCGTTATTCAAAAAGCCCGCACCTTTCGAGAAAGAGCGCGGGCTTTAATGTTTCCGTCTCACGTCGCCTGCGTCGCGCCGCCTACGCCGTCAGCGCGAGAGCAGCGTCCCGACGTAGGTCAGCAGTTCGTTGGCGCACACCGGGCAGTAGCCACCATCTTTAACGAGCCGGTCGACGACTTCGTTGATGCGCCGCAACTGATCGGGGTCAGGTGTTTTCACCGAGGTCGTGATCTTCACCACGTCCTTCAGGTCGGCGAAAATCTTCTTCTCAATCGCCTCCTTCAGACGCTCGTGCGACGTGTACTCGAACGACTTGCCTTTGCGCGAATAGGACGAGATGCGAATCAGTATCTCTTGCCGGAACGTGTTCTTCGCGTTCTCAGAGACGCCGATCTGCTCTTCGATAGAGCGCATCAACTGCTCGTCCGGCTCCATCTCTTCTTCGGTAATCGGGTCCTTGATCCGCTCTTTGTTGCAATAAGCTTCGACGTTGTCGAGATAGTTATTGCACATCGTTCGCGCCATCTCTTCGAACGAGTAGACAAAGGCGCGCTGCACTTCGGTCTTCGCCATCTCGTCATACTCTTTGCGTGCCGACGAGATCAAATTCAGATAACGCTCGCGCTGTTCGGCGTTGATGCCGGTGTGCTGCTCGAAGCCGCTCTTAATGGTGCGGAGCGCGTCAATCGGGTTGATGCAAGTCACCCCGTCGCGCACCAGCGCCGAGGACAAGCGGTTGATGACATAACGCGGCGAGATACCGTCCATGCCTTCGCGCACCGTTTCGTCACGCAGTTCGCGCACGTCCTTCGACTTGTAGCCTTCGACATCCTCGCCGTCGTACAGCTTCATCTTCTTGGCGATATCGACATTGGCGCGCTTCGGCTCTTCGAGTCGCGTCATCACCGCGAACATCGCCGCGACTCTCAGCGTGTTCGGCGCGATATGGACGTTGCGCAGAACTTCGGACTGATTAAGCAGCTTGTAGTAAATGCGCTCTTCCTGAGAGACGCGCAGATTGTACGGCACGCGCACCAGGATAATGCGATCCTGCAAAGCCTCCGACTTACGATTGCCGGCGAACGAAACGTATTCGTTCTCATTGGTATGCGAGAGGATCACTTCGTCGGCGTAAATCATCGCGAAGCGACCCGTCTTGATGTTCTGCTCCTGCGACAGCGTAAGGAGCGAGTACAGAAACTTCTCGTCAACCTTCAGCATCTCGACGAACTCCATCACGCCGCGGTTGGCGATGTTGAGTTCCCCGTCGAAGCGGTACGCGCGCGGGTCACTCTCGACGCCGACCTCGCCGATGGTCGACAGGTCAATCGAGCCGGTCAACTCCGTAATGTCTTGAGATTTTGGATCGGAGGGGGCGAATGTTCCGATGCCGACGCGGTTCTTTTCAGAGAAGAGGATGCGTTGCACGCGGACATCTTCGTGGCGTCCACCATAGGTATGTTCAAGCGCGTAGCGGCACTGCGGGCAGAGGTCGCCTTCGATATAGATGCCGTAATGTTTTTCGATTTCAGCGCGGAGTTCGTGCGGGATGAGGTGCAGCGGCTCCTCGTGCATCGGGCAATCTTTAATCGAGTAGACAGCACCCTGTTCGGAACGCGTCCACTCTTCAAGGCCGCGCTTCAGCATCGTGACGATGGTCGATTTGCCGCCGCCGACCGGCCCCATCAACAACAGAATGCGCTTTCTGACTTCGAGCCGCTGTGCCGCGCTCTTGAAGTACTCGACGATGCGCATGATCGGTTCTTCGATGCCGTACAATTCCGATGCGAAGAAATTGTAGCGCGTCAGTTCGTCGCGGGTTCCTTCGTTTAGCTTTTCGACGCCCGCCGCATGAACCATGTCGTTGACGCGCGCGTGCGAGAGTTGAGCGGTGCGCGGGTTCTGCGCGATCAGTTCAAAGTAATCCCGGAAGCTCCCCTCCCACTGCAACGCTTCGTGTTCGCGGCGTAAGCTTTCGAGCCGTTCGCTGATATTGAATTTATTGCTGCCATCCTGCTGTTGCATAGCCTCTTTTTAAACCTCTTAAGTCGGCTTCGCGCGCGTGGACGGCGTGTTGGAATATCACGCCCTTATTTAAAGACGGCCCCGCGCCAAACTTCCTGCGCCGGGTATATGCTGTCCGCATCCAGCCTAGTGGCCGCCCTGCCTTCGGGGTTAACTTCGATGCACGGGCCACGCGCTCGCGCGTTCAAGCACACGCCGCACCGTCGAAGCTTTCCCAAGCTCTCTATTAATTCTGTTTTCAATACGAGGGAGACGATTTGTACGAGTCGCGGGAGACGAAAAAAACTGCGCTTCACCTTACCGCCGCGGCGAAAGTATACCACAGCCAGAGAGGGAGCTAGTCAATGCTTATTTTTCAAGCCGGAGCTAACATCACGCGCGGTCGAAGTTGCCCGCTGGCCGCTTCGTAAATTCCGACGGCGATCAGTTCACCCTGCTCGTCGTGCATTTTAATGAGCGTCGCGTCCGCCCACTGCGGTTGACTCTCATCGACCCGTACCGCCGCACCGTGCCGCACGCGCCGCACCGCGTCGCCCGTTAGATGCACGGACGGCAGTCTGTGGAGCGCCGCCGCCGGCGTGAGAATAATCTCTTTCATGCGGTCGCTGTCGCCGCGCACTTCTCCCAATTGTTCAAGATCAATCGCGTTCGCGATGTGAAACGCGCCGGCCCGCGTGCGGCGCAATGCAGCGAGGTGCGCGCCCACGCCGAGACGCTCGCCGATTGTCTCCGCCAACACCCGAACGTAAGTTCCAGATGAACAGACCACGCGCACGTTTAGGTCGCACGCCGCTTCGCCATCGCGCCGCAGCAGCGCGCCGTCGGCTTGACGCACGATTTCAAACTCGCGGATCGTGATCGGCACCGGCGCGCGCTCAATCTCTTTCCCCTGCCGCGCCAGTTCGTAGAGCTTCTGGCCTTTTACTTTTTTCGCGGAGTACATCGGCGGCACCTGCGCCTGCTCGCCGCGCAGACTCTCGATGGCCGCTTCGATCTCCGCGTCGCTCCACGCCGCACAGTCGGCGACCGCGTGCGCGGCGCGGCGCGGCGTGCCCGTTAAGTCGCCGGTCTCCGTCGCGTATCCCAGACGGACGACGGCTTCGTACTCTTTCTCCGCCTGCGCGAAGAAAGGCGCGAGCCGTGTCGCGCGACCGATCAGCAGGATGAGCACGCCCGTCGCAAACGGGTCGAGCGTGCCCGTGTGTCCGATGCGCCGCTCACCGAGCAGTCGGCGCGCCCGCGCCACCACGTCGTGCGAAGTCCACCCCACCGGTTTATCGATAATCGCGATTCCATTCACTCTCACATCTTAGACTTTCGATATCGGATTGGCGATTGACACACATCATCGAACTACAGTTTTCCGCCCTCCATGCCTTCCGATCCGGGGCGCGTTTGCCGCTCAGTAACGGCTGCGCTACAGTATTTGGTGATGTATAAACGGAAAAAGTTCGGGCCGAAATCAAAGACATGCGCGAATCCTGCGGAGGAGAGGAGTGACCAGACGCCGCGCCTGCTCGACCCTGAAAAGGCCCGCGCGCGGACGCTGCAACGCGCCGTCAAACTGCTCGCCGCGAAACCGCGCTCGGTGGCAGAGATGCGTGAACGACTGCTTGAAAAAGAGTGGACGAACGAAACAGCCGTCGAAGCCGCGCTCGCCAAGTTGAGCGAGTACGGTTACCTCGACGACGAAAGTTTCGCCCACGGCTTTGCCGCGAGTCGCGTGCGGCAGAAACCGGTCGGGCGCCAGCGCCTCGCCCGCGACCTACACATGAAAAAGGTTCCGCGCGAGACGGCCGACGACGCGCTCGACCGCGTGTTCGCCGAAACGCCCGAAGAAGAGTTAATCGACCGCGCGGTTGAGAAGCGTGTCCGACTGCGCGGACGCCCCTCGACGCGGGCGGAAAATAAGAGCCTGTTCGATCACCTTCTGCGCCTCGGCTTCGCATATGACTTGGTGATTCGCAAAGTGCGCGCCGCATCCGCCTCGAATGTCGACGAAGATGATCCCGCGCCCGACCCTGATGAAAGCTGAGACGATGCGCGGATTGGTGTGAGCGCTGAAGCCGTCGGTTGACCTCCGGCGTTCACGTCCAACTTCGCCCGTCTTCATTTCGCATGTTAAACTCTAAAAAAAGCTATCAGCAGTCAGCCATCAGCGATCAGATCGAAACAATCGCGGAGGCTTCTCGGCTGATAGCTGAACGCTGATAGCTGAGAGCTTTTAATGATGACCGGAAACGAGATTCGCGAAACGTTCCTGAAATTCTTCGAGGACCACGGGCACACGCGCGTGCGCTCAAGTCCGCTGCTGACCGCCAACGACCCGACGCTGCTTTTTACCAACGCCGGAATGAATCAGTTTAAGGACGTGTTCCTCGGCATTGAGCAGCGCGATTACGTGCGCGCCGCCTCGTCGCAAAAGTGCATCCGCGCCGGCGGCAAGCACAACGACCTCGACGAAGTCGGCAAGACCGCGCGCCACCACACCTTCTTCGAGATGCTCGGCAACTTTTCCTTCGGCGACTACTTCAAGCGCGAAGCGATTCAGTTCGCGTGGGATTATCTCGTCAACGTACTCAAGCTCGACCCCGAACGGATGTGGTTCACGGTCTTCGGCGGCGACGACGAAGTTCCGGCGGACGAAGAGGCGACGGCGCTGTGGGTTGAAGCGGGCGCGAGGCCGGAGCGCGTGCTGCGTTTCGGGCGCAAAGATAATTTCTGGCAGATGGCCGAGACCGGCCCCTGCGGGCCGAATTCTGAGATCAACTATTACCTCGGCGAGCACCCCGAAGACCCCGCGTTCAACCGTGCCGAACTGGTCAACGGCCCCGGCGACACGACGATGGAGATTTGGAATCTCGTCTTCATGCAGTACAACCGCATCGAGACGGAACCCGGCACTTACAAGCTCGAACCGCTACCCGCGCCGTCCGTTGACACCGGCGCTGGACTCGAACGCCTCGCCGTCGTCATGCAGGGTGTGAAGTCGAACTACGACACGGATTTGATTCGTGACATCGTCCAGTTCACGGCGAAGCTCGCCGACCGCCACTACGAACCCGACACGCAGGAAGGCTTCGCCATGCGCGTCATCGCCGACCACGCGCGCGCCACAGCCTTCTCCATCGCCGACGGTATCCTGCCTAGCAACGAAGGGCGCAACTACGTCCTGCGTAAGATCATGCGCCGCGCCATCTATCACGGACGCTACACACTCAACCTCGACCGCCTGTTCTTCAACGAGGTCACGAACTTCGTCGTTGACCAGATGAGCGCGGCTTACCCGGAACTTGAAGCGCAGAGAGGCTTCATCGAAAAGATGGTGAGGCTTGAGGAAGAAAGATTCGGGAATACATCAACGGTCAGTCTGAAATTGCTTGAAGAGATGATTCAGCACTATGAATCTCAAAAAGTGGACTTTTCTCAAGTTAAGGCTCAACGTCCGGTATCTAATCGTTGGGCAATGCCTTCAGTTAAGGCAATTGCTCGGTTGGTTGACACATATGGGTTATCTATTGATTTAGCCTATGTCAGATTAACCAATCGTAAAGTCGAGCTTATGTTCGATACATTCATACAGGGGTACGGGGAAAATGTGGATAAGGTTAGAGTCGAAAATTTAACTGAGGATGAGTTTAGACAGTTAATAAGTAGGGAGGTCAAAGAATTACAGAAATCGTCAGAGAATAGTAAAACTCGTCAGAGGGATAACATTAGACCTGTTTATGTGGCTTTATCGCGTCGCCATGACACGAAATCGGAATTCAAAGGCTACGACACAACGCAAATTGCTGAGGCAAATATCATAGCTTTGGTTAAGGAGGGCGATGAAGTTCAATCCTTGAGCGAAGGCGACGAGGGCGAAGTTGCTCTCAATCACACGCCTTTTTATGCGGAGAGCGGTGGGCAGGTCGGGGACACAGGCGTTCTAGTTCACGAGAACACACATGCCGTAGTCACCGATACTTATTCTCCAGCGCAAGGTTTAATTGTCCACAAGGTCAAGGTCGAAAAGGGCGGCTTGAAAGTCGGTGACACGGTTTCGGCGCAGGTTGATGTCGAAAAGCGCGACGCGACGCGGCGCAACCACACGGCCACGCACTTGATACACGCGGCGCTGCGCGAAGTGCTCGGCACGCACGTCAAGCAGGCTGGCTCAGTCGTCGCGCCGAACTATCTGCGCTTCGACTTCTCGCACTACCAGCCGCTGACGCGCGACGAGGTCGCCGAGATCGAACGGCTCGTCAACTTCCAAATTCTCCGCAACGAGCAGGTGCGAACAGATATTCTCACGCTCGATGAGGCGATGCGCACGGGCGCGATGGCGCTCTTCGGCGAGAAGTACGGCGAGCGCGTTCGCGTCCTGACCGTGCCGGGCTTGGTCGAAGGCGAGGCGTTCTCGATGGAACTGTGCGGCGGGACGCACGTTCGCGCCACGGGCGACATCGGTCTGTTCAAGGTCGTGAGCGACGAATCAATCGCTTCCGGCACGCGCCGCATCCGTGCCGTCACGGGCCGCGACGCCTTTCTCCGCTTTCAGGAAACCGAAGCACTCATTGACCGGCTCTCGTCGGAACTGCGCGCGCCGCGCCCCGACATCCCGGCGACCGTCGAGAAATTACAGGAAGAATTGAAGAAGGCACGCCGCGAGGCAGACGAACTCCGTCTCAAACTCGCGGCGGGAGCGGGCGCGCTGTCTTCCAACGGCGATGAAGCGCGCGAGGTTGCGCCGGGGGTGAAAGTCTTGGCGCGCGAGGTGGAGGGGCTTGACGCGGCGGCGCTGCGTCAGCTTTCGGATACGCTGCTGGCGCGCATCAAGTCGGGCGTCGTTGTGCTCGGACGCCGTAGTGTTGGTGACGACGAAGGAAAAGTGTCGCTCATTGTGCGCACCTCGCCCGAACTGCTGAAGCGCGTTCCGGCGGGACAGGTGATTAAGGAACTGACGCCGATTGTCGGCGGACGCGGCGGCGGGCGGCCTGAGATGGCCGAAGGCGGCGGCTCGCAACCGGAAAAGTTGGCCGAGGCCCTGGAAGCCAGCTACGCTGTCATCAAACGTCTCCTGAGCTGAGCATAGTAAGCTTGAGGGCGACGGCCCCAGCAGCGCACAACCATCAACGTCACACAACGCTAACGCGGCCACGGTTCTTAAATTTTAAGAGCCGTGGCCGCGTTAGTTTTTCCTGCGCTGCTTCTGGCGGGGGTGCTCAGTTCGTCGCCGACGCAATCATCTTCTGCTTGTCGGTCAGGACGATACTCATCTTTTCCAGCGTCGCCCGGTTGAGCGTGCCGGTAACTTTAACGCCCTCGGCTTGCTGATATTTCTTCAGCGCCGCGCGCGTCTCGGGGTTAAGCTTGCCGGTGGTCTCGCCGGTGTACAGGCTCCGTTGTTTGAGCAGGTTTTGCGCTTGGGTGACCTGTTCTTTGCTGGCACGAAAGACCGGGCCGCGTTTGACTTTGGTGATGGCTTTGTCCGCGCTGGGGCCGCTGCTGGTGGTGCCGGCGGGGGTCTGATGGTGAGCCGCGATGTTTGACGCAGTGAGCACGGCAATTAGTGAGGCAATGAGGAATTTCTTCATCTGTATTTCTCCTTGGGTTGAGGACAAGTCGCGCTTTTGGAGGGAGCGCGTGGTGTGGTGCGAGGTTTCCGTGAGTTTGCTTTGAACGCATCCATCATACAACTCGTGTCAAGCCCCTAAATCTCAGGCAATTTTAGCCTTTGACACAGATGGCCAAGACAGTTGGCAATGTTTTAACAACGTGCTACACTTCTGTTGCGTTCCAGCAGGGCGCCTCACCGGGTATGCGGGAGACTTTCTTCACTACCCAGCATTCCGAACCGCACATTATCAAAATACTCCACAAACATTCAGCAGGTGATTTCTTATGACCAGCATCAGACACACTTTATTAGTATGCACTGTCGTCCTTTCGGGCGCGGTTTCGGCATTCGCTCAGGAGAGTGCTCGCCACCGTCTCGACAACTTCGACATCAGCAATGGCATTCGCATTGAAACGCTGCTTAGTTCTAATGCACCAGCGCTGAAGAAACAGACGACGCGACTGACGGGAAAGAGCGGGGTGCTGCCCGGCGCCAAGAACTCTTCTGCCCGCGCCATGCCGTTCGAGGCCGGGTTACGACCCATCATGACGATCAGTAAATCGCTCGACGGCTTTACGACCGGCAACAATCGGGTCGATGAAATGATTGTCGAGTCAGGCTCGCGCAATAGCGTTGACCCAGTGCTGCTGTACGCCATCATGCACCGCGAGTCGGCGTTTAAGCAGAACGCCCTTTCCAACAAGGGCGCGCGTGGATTGATGCAGTTGATGCCAGGGACAGCGGCGCGTTTCGGGGTCAACAGCATCTTCGATCCACGACAGAACATCGAGGGCGGGGCACGTTACATGAAATTCCTTCTGAATTTCTTCGGGGGCGACGTGAGTCTGGCGCTGGCCGGTTACAACGCCGGCGAAGGGGCCGTCCTGAAGTACGGGCGCAACATCCCACCGTACAGCGAGACGCGCGAGTATGTGCGCCGGATTACGCAACGTTATGCGCTGATGCGCAATCCACAGGTCGCGCGCCAAGCGACCGTCGTTACACACGCACAGATTGCTTCCATCGAGGCCGACAAGCCGGCGGCGCCGGTCTATGAGCGCGATGTGTTCGCGGTGAAGTTGCCAGACGGCAAACTCAGGCTCGTTAGTCAGTAGCACAAAACTTTCAAAAACGTCTTACCGCCGAAGCGGGGGTTGAATCAGCGTCATGATTCGCCCCCGCTTTTGTTTTCGCCAGCCCGCCAATTTATGATAGCCGGGGAGCGCGACAGGTTCCGTCCTTTCGACGAGTCGGTCATTAACAAACAATCTCTGACACCTGATCTATCGCGCTCCGACCTGTCCGAGAGATGGCGGACAGCAACTGCAACCCGACGCGCCGCCGCCGGCGTAATGCATGTGAATGAAAGGGTGTGACAGCAGACGATGGCAAGTTATTGTATGAACTGCGGCGAGTCCTTGAAACCCGAAGCACGATTCTGCGCGGGTTGTGGCGCGGCCACCGAGTCGGAGGTGACGCGCATTGCGTCTCGAACCGCGACCCTTGTTTCCGCCTCACCGCCGCTGCGCCCGCAGAAGTCGCGAGAGGCGGTCTTGCGCCCGACTCAACATGATGACGCCGAGCAGGTTGTCTTCACCGCACGCCCGACGCTGCTTTTCATTAAGCTCGGTTACGCTGCCGCCGCGCTGGGCGGCGTCTTGCTGATTTTTCTCCTGGCGCTGATTCCTCAACTTCCCGCCTTCGTCTCGATTCCGCTGGCGCTCGCGCTACTGCTCATCCCGGCGCTTTATCACCTCAGACGCAACACCATCCGTTACACGCTCACCGATTCCAAGATTGAAATCGACCAGGGGCTGATCGGGCGCACGACGCGCAACATCCCTCTGCGGAACATTCAGGATGTCACCGTGTCGACGACCGTCTTGCAGCGACTGCTCGGCTTCGGCGACCTTGTGATTGACAACGCCAACGAGCAGGGCGGCCCGACACTTTTGCGCGGCATCCCCGACCCACGCCGCCACGCCGACCTGCTGCTCCGCGAACTCCGTCGCTGGCACTAGGAAACTTCATCCGTTTATTATCAACTGAAAGCGCAACGACGATTCATCCGTTAACATCTAAAACCGCGCTCCCAAATGATGTGTCCGCCACCTGGCACCTGGCGTTCCGTTTACAGTCGAAAGGTTCCGCCGTGCGAATTCCGAATTTAATAAAACTGTTTCGAGTCGGCTCACTATTTTTACTGCTTGGCGTGGGCGTTGTCGCTCAGCAGGTTTCAACCGAGGCGGTCGCGCCGTCGCTGCCCAACCGCCTCGGCGATTTCGTCGCGCAGGATGCCGTGCGCCCGCTGCCGCTCGGACTTGATGCGGCGGCCCTCGAAGATTTCGCCGTGGTCTCCGCCGGCAGGCGCAACTACACGTCCGCCGAGGGCGCGCGGTTCGCCATCAGCGTCGTTAGAACGAATACCGATTCCGCCGCTTACTCGATGCTCAGACATCTTGTCAGAAAGCCGACTCCGGCACCGACCGCCGTGCTCCCTGACTTGGGACTGGTCGGCACGGCGCAAACCAATCGCCTGATATTCATTAAAGGTTCGACGCTGATTGAGATTGTCGGCATGGACGGGCAGGCAGCGAGTGCGTCGGCGATGGCTGGCGTGGCGCGGCTGGTCGCGGATTCGGTTGAAGGCGTGGCGGGCGAAACTCCGGTTCTTGTGCAGCACCTGCCGAACGCAGGGAGGTCTGACGAGCAGATCAGCTATGCGGTCAGTTTGCCCGCGCTGCAAACCGCTGCTGGGCAGAGGCCGGCGCTGGAGGCCGTCTCCTTTGACGGCGGGGCGGAAGCGGTCACGACGCAATACGGCAACGACGCTCGACTCGTCATTATCGAATTCATGACACCGCAGTACGCCGCCGAAACGGACGCGCGCATCGGGCAGCGCATCGCACAGTTGCGCGCCGAGGGTCAGCCCGTCCCCTCGGCTTACAAACGAATCGGCAACTATTCGGTCTTTGTTTTCGACGCCCTGCACGAGCAGGCCGCGCAGCAACTCATCGGTAGCGTCAAGTACGAAAAAGAGGTGCAGTGGCTCGGCGACAACCCGCGCATTCTGGAACGCGCGCAACGTGATTACACGGTGACGATGGGCAACGTGCTCTTGTCAACATTAAAGCTGACTGGAATTTCGC
>JACDEG010000780.1 GCA_013816505.1 Pyrinomonadaceae bacterium
GTCTTCAAGGGCGCGCGCGAAGGCCGCGAGCGTATTTTCGGGGGCGACGCCGGAAGCGCCGCGATGTCCGATGATGAGAGGGAAGTGTCCGGCCTCGCTGATGTCGGCGCTCATCGTGAACGGTAGGAGCGGTAATCGAGTTCGGCGAAAATGTTGTCGCGGTGTTCGATCTCGGAGAGGCGCTCTTCGTTGACCTGTCCGCTTTCGATTTCGTCGGCGAGCGCGGTGAATCGGCGGACGTGTGAGCGGAAGCGGCGCATCGCGTATTCGACCGTCGTGCCCTGATAGATTTGGAATGCCCAATCGCTCGATTGCGCGAGCAGAAGCTCGCGTGCCATCTGGTTGAGCGCGCGGTGCGTCAACCTGTCAGGCGGCTCGTGGTAATAGCGATTGGCGAGATTCGTCATCCTCAGTTCGGCGGCCTGCTGGTGCGGGTACATCCACGAATTATTTTCGTTGAGCCACACCTTGAAGTAGCCTTCCGCGCCCCACGAAGATTGCGAAGGCTGCTGTGTCTGAATGGGCGTGCCGGAGTCGAGAAAATCGCCGGGAGCGATAGCTACGATTTCATCCTGATTCCAATGCAGATTGCGATAAACGAAGTCGAGGAATTGCACTCCCTCGTACCACCAATGGCCGAAAAGCTCCGCGTCGTAAGGCGAAGTGACGAGCGGCGGGCGACCGTCGAAGGTTTCACGCAGGCGGCGCGCTTGGTTGATGCGCTCGCCGACAAAGTGAGTGGCATGTTCGGCGGTGCGTTGCCGTGCGATTGCCGGTTCGTAAGGCAGTTTGTCGGGCTGCGGCACGTCGCGCCCTGAAATGCGGTGATACTTGAGTCCGAGATGCCGTCGCTCGCCATCAGCGTGAAGGTGCGGGCGGATGTATTCGAGCGGCGCGTCCCAGCCGAGGTCGCGGTAGAACTCTCGATAGGCGGGATCGCCCGGATAGCCGGTCACCGAACTCCACACCTGCTGACTGGTTTCCATGTCGCGCGCGAACACGGCGACGCCGTTCGGGCAGCGCACCGGCGCGTAGACGCCGTAGCGTGGGCGCGGCTCGCCGTACAGGATGGCGTGCGTGTCGGCGATGAAGTATTCGATGCCGGCGTCGCCGAGGTATTGTTCGATGCCCGGCTCGTAGGCGCACTCCGGGAGCCAGATGCCGCGCGGCATTCGGCCAAAATGTTTACGATAATTAGTGGTTGCAATCTCGATTTGCGCGCGGCGCGCTTCCTGAGTCGAGATGAGCGGCAGAAAGCCGTGCGTCGCGCCGCAGGTGATGATTTCGAGAACGCCCGCGTCCTGCAATTCGCGGAAGCCGCGCACGATGTTGCGCCCGTAGGCGTTATTCCACAGGTCGAGCGCGGCGCCCAAGCTTTCGCGGTACATCTCGGCGGCGGCGAGAAACTCAGGTGCTTCATCGCGGGAGCGCGTCACCTCTTTTTCGGCGAGTGCGAGAAGGTTTTCGATATGTCTTGTGTAGCGCGATTGCAGCAGCGGGTCAGCCAGCATCTCGCACAGCGGCGGCGAGACGTTCATTGCGAGACGCGGCGCGGCCCCCGCCCGGTGGAGATTCGAGAAGACGAATAACAGCGGCAGATAAACTTCGGTAATCGCTTCGTAGAGCCAATCCTCCTCGAGAAATTCGGGATACTCCGGGTGACGCACGAAGGGAAGGTGCGCGTGGAGAATGAGACTGAAGTATCCGGTCGGCACTAAGTTTCGTTTCTGGTTAAGCGGTTAGAAATGCGACACGTCAAACGCGGCCCGCGTCTGCGATGAGCGTGGACTTAATTTTCACGTCGCCGGGCCAAGCGCGACAGAGCGCCCTCGGTCATGCTCGGCATCCAGATGCGCGGCAATTTTGACGGAAGCTGCACGTCGCTCGCGCCCCACACGAAGCGCGTCGCGCGCCGCATCGCCTCCGCGTCTTCGGGACTTAAAAGTTCGTCGTACTCTAATTCGAGCGCGAGAGTGGCGCGCAGTATTTCGAGCAGATGCGCGCTGTCAACCACCTCATGATGCGCGGCGACGACCTGTTCGAGCCACTGCGCGAGAATTGGTGAAACAACCTCGCGCAGGCGCTCCAGCGAAACGCCGAAGGCGAGCGCGGCGAGAAGCGCGCGCATCTCCGCCAAGAGACCGGAGTC
>JACDEG010000014.1 GCA_013816505.1 Pyrinomonadaceae bacterium
GACTCGTCGAGCACCGTTCCGAAGCTGCGCCCGCCGTACGTGAATCCGGTGAGGACGCGCCCCTTCGCGCCAACCCTCGCGCCGCGCGAAGGCACCCCGCCGCGCCGCGCGATGACCCACATCTTCCCCGTCCCGTCGTCCAATTCATAAGCGCCTGTGCCGAGCACCCCGTAGCTCTCCGTCACCGTCCCGGCAATCCCTACTTCTTTGTCGCGGTAGCGCGCCGGGTCGGAATTAATTTTGTAGATGTTTGTTTGGCTGGGGCAAGCCGTCAAGAGAAGAACACTGCCGAGGAGGAAAGACCAAAGAACAGTTTTACGTTGTGATTGCATCGCGTCTCCTTATTCGAATCGGAATGCGGGAGAGCGCGGTCATCATAGCATGATTGATGGGACGGTCATCAAACGATGCTGCGAGTTTGGTTGACCGGCACACGAACCCACCAAGCAAGGTACGGCTGTGGGCTGGCTGAGGAGTTGATCGATGCCGGTTGTTTTCAACAGCGTGCGACCGTTGAGAGGCTTTTCTCGTGACCGCCAGCGCAACTTCAAGACGGCGGTCACGAGAAGAGCCTCTCAACTGGAAGGTGGTAGGTCCTAATCCAAATGTCACTTGCTATAGTCTCGCGCGTCACACGTCTTAATCGAAAAAATCGCGGGTTGATGTTCGCAAAACCCTTCCAACCTTCAACTCATCCTCTTTGACACTTTTTCGGATGCTCTGTTACGCTCCCCAACGCAGTCGGGCACGGTCTTAAGCTGATGCGCGTGCGCGTCCCCGACGAGATGGTTTGATTAACGAATCGCCCGCCCGCCACCGGTGACATACTCGACCTCCGTTGATGCTCTACGATTCACTTCTGCGTCCCCTTCTTTTCCGCCTGCCGCCGGAGACAGCACACGAGTTTGCTCTGCGCACACTCTCTTTCGGGCTGAGTGCCGATTCGTTGCGCCGCGCCGCGGCGCGCCGGTTCAGCCGCGAGCCGTTCGGCGTGCTCGAACGCTTCGGACTCAAGTTCCGCAACCCCGTCGGACTCGCGGCGGGCTTCGACAAGAACGGAACCATCGCCCGGGGCGTCGCGTCGCTCGGCTTCGGCTTCGTCGAGGTCGGCACCGTGACACATCACGCGCAGCCCGGAAACCCGCGCCCTCGTCTGTTCCGTCTTCCGCAAGATCGCGCGCTCGTTAACCGCGCTGGGTTCAACAACGACGGCGCGGTCGCGCTGGTCGAAACCCTCCGCGACCGTCGCCCGGACTGCGTGCTCGGCATTAACATCGGTAAGAGCCGCTCGGTCGAGATCGAGGACGCAGTTGATGATTACCTGGCGAGCTTCACGCTCGTCCACCATCTCGCTGATTACGTCGCGGTCAATGTCAGTTCACCGAACACGCCTCACCTGCGCGAACTGCAACGCGCCGACCGGCTCGCCGCGCTACTCGGCGCGCTGCAACAACGCAACGGCGAACTGGCGTCGAAAGAGATGCGTCCGTCGCTCCCGCTACTCGTCAAGGTGTCGCCGGACCTGCACGCCGGCGAGGCGGAGTTGATTGTTGATGTCGCGTTGCAGACGGGCTTCGCCGGGATCATCGCGACCAACACGACGACGAGCCGCGCGGGGCTGCGGTCGTCGCCGGAAACGGTGTCCGCCTGCGGCGAGGGAGGCTTGAGCGGTGCGCCGCTTCGCGCACGCGCGACGCAGATGATCGCGTCGCTGCGCCGTCTGTCGCGCAGCTCGCTCGTGATTGTCGGCGTCGGCGGCATCTTCAGCGCGGCGGATGCGTGGGAGAAGATTTGCGCCGGCGCGGGACTCGTGCAGCTCTACACCGGACTCGTCTACGAAGGGTTCGGCGTCGCGCGAGACATCAACGACGGACTGGCGGAAATCGCGCGCCGGGAAGGCTTCCGCTCACTCGATGAAGCCGTCGGTTGCCGCGCCGATCAACTCGCCGCCGCCTGAAGCCTTACCAGTCGAGAAGAGATGAGACACGCCACGATGCCCGATACCATTGTAGACAAACTGATCGTTGCGCTCGACGTCGAGACGGTGCGCGAGGCGCGCGAATTGTGCGCGGCGCTCGGCGGTCGAGTCGGGATGTTCAAAATCGGCTCGCAACTCTTCACTGCCGCCGGGCCTGATGTCGTGCGCGAAGTTATCGGCGTGGGTGGGCGCGTCTTTCTCGACCTGAAGTTCCATGACATCCCGAACACGGTCGCGGCGGCCTGCCGAGAAGCCGCGCGCCTCGGCGTCTCGATCCTCAACGTCCACGCGGCAGGCGGCGGCGAGATGATGCGCCGCGCGGCAGAGGCGGTGACTGAAGTGGCAGAGCGCGAAGGCTTCGCGCGGCCTCGACTAATCGCCGTCACCGTCCTGACCAGCGCGGATGCAACGACGCTCGGCGAAGTCGGCGTGACTTCAACCATCCAGGATCGAGTGGCGGCGCTGGCGCGACTCGCCGAACGGAGCGGACTCGACGGCGTCGTCGCCTCACCGCACGAAATCAAGATTGTCCGCGAGGCCGTCGGGCGCGCAAACTTTATCGTCGTGACGCCGGGCGTCAGACCGGAAAGCGTCGCGCACGACGACCAGAAGCGGGTGATGACTCCCGCAGCGGCGATTCACGCCGGAGCCGATTACGTCGTCGTCGGTCGTGCAATCCTCAAAGCCCCAGACCCGGCACGCGCCGCCGCCGAAATCGTCGAACAGATGGAGCAAGCCGAAGGACAGCAAGCGGAAAGCAGTCGCGTGTAGGCCGTCTGAGGAAGGCCCGGCCTCGCCCGCCGCTTTCCGTCTTTAGTCACTTGCTTGATAATTTCCTTTCACATCTTCCGCGTCCTCCAAGCGTCCGCGGGCGGTGAAAGTCGGGAAAGTTATTCTAGTTTCAATTCTTAGTTTCGCGTTATGAAGCCAGAGTACAACGTATATGGAAGTGGACCGGCGTTCGTGTACGTCCCTGGCATCGAAGGGACGGGACGGCTTTTCTACAAACAGATTGACGACTTGGCACGTGACCATACGGTGATTACGGTTCCGCTGCGCGGCCATAACCGATACGAGATGCCTGTGCTAATCGAGGATTTACGAACTGCCGTGCGCAGCGCGGGGTTCGAGCGGGCGACGGTTCTCGGCGAGTCGTTCGGCGGTCTGCTGACGATGGCAACGGCACTCGCACACCCTGAACTCTTCGAGCGCATGATCCTGCTTAACACTTTTCCCTTCTTCACGCAGCGTGCGAAGATCAGTCTGGGCTGCACGCTGTTTTCGATCCTGCCGGAGAGATTAATGAAAGCCTATCGCACCAGGTCGACGCGCCGCACAATCTTCGGCGACGACGTGACGGAAGATGACCGGCGCCTTTTCCGCGAACACACCCGTACCGTCCCGCGCGCCGGCTACGTGTCGCGGATGCGGATCATCCGCGATACGGATTTGCGTCCGCGTCTGGGCGAGATTAAAGTGCCTGCACTCGTCGTCGCCGGCACGGACGACCGTCTGCTCGACAGCCTCAGCGCCGCGACATTGATCACCCGCCAACTGGCCCGCGCAAAGCTATTGATTCTCAAAGGGGCGGGTCACACGGCGCTGCTTTCGGATCGGGTGCAAGTTCGCGAATGGCTCGCGGAGTTTGAAGATTTTTGAAGCGACGCGCGCGCCTCCCCCGCGTAAGTAACGGAACGTACACCGCGGGGTCGACGTGTAACCGCCGCCGCGCGTATGCGGTTCCGACATGTCCGGTACGCGGCGGCGACAGCAATCACACGGCGACTCAAGTTCACGAGGAAGAGAGAAGGCTAACATTTGAAGATTAATTCGCGACTGCGGTCGACGCGCGCCGGGTGGCTCATCATCATACCGGCGGCGATGATGCTGCTGCTGTTCGGTTTCGACGTTATGACGCGGGGCCAGACCGCGGGCGCCACGGGCACGACTTTCTCACCGGCGACTTATCGCCAAAACGAGCGCCTCAGCTATAACGTCTCGTTCTCGAACTTTGACACCGCCGCTCACATCGAGTTATTCGTCGCCGGGCGCGGCGCCATCGCCGGACGAGATACTTTCGAGTTGCGCGCTCATGTCGAAACCATCGGTGTCGTCAATGCCGCGCTCTACTCACTCAATAACGATTACGTCTCTTTCGTCGATCCGGCGACCGGCTTCCCGCTTCGCACGCAACAGTCAACTCGTGAGAGCGGACGCACCCCGGACATGGCGCGCGATTACAATCAGGCGGTCGGGTCTTCGGCCCTCAACGGGACGACGGTCGCCGCAACTTCGGGCATGTATGATCCGCTGTCCGCGCTGTATGCCCTGCGCGCGTTGCCGCTCGCGCAGGGTGCGACTTACCCACTCACCGTGCAGTACAACGGACGCGAGTACCGGGCCGAATTGAAAGTCACGGGGCGCGAAGTGCCGAAGACCAACATCGGCTCTTCCAACGCTATCGTCACGCAATTGCGCGTCAAGGGCGACCGCGAGATAAATGACATGCGCGTGCGTATCTACTTCAGCGACGATGCGTCACACGTGCCGGTGCTGCTTACCGCGCAGCTTCCGTCAGGAGAGATTCGCGCCGAAATTGCCAGCGCCGAAGTTCTCCCGGAATCTCCGGTCGCTCCGCCCATCGCCGCCGCTCCGAACAACAAGCCGCCGCCGCGACCGACCCCGCCCGACGCGTTCGTCAATCCAGAGGGAAATAATCGGAACAACTCGCTCGCCGATCTGCCGTTCAAGGTAGGCGAAGAACTGAACTTCAACTTCCTGCTCGGCGACGCCGCGCAACTCATCGGCAAGGCGACCTTTCAAGTGCGTTCGCGCGCGCGCTTCTTCAACCAGGACGGGCTGTTGCTGGCGGCTGCGCTCCAAACCTCCGGCGCGGGTCAGACGCTCTTTCCCGTCAGCGATCAAATCAGTTCTTACGTCGACCTCAAGACGCTGCTCCCCTTTCGCACCGAGTTGCGTCTACAGGAAGGAAAACGCCGCACGAACTGGACGGTGAAGCTCGGCCAGGAACTCGGTAGCGCGACCTTCGATGACGGCGCGCGCGTTCCGATCCCGGTCGGTACGCATGACATCCTCTCAGTCTTCTATGCGCTCCGCTCCTTCGACCTGACCCCGCCGAAGCGCAACGTCGTCTCGCTCATCCTCAACAAACGTCCGCGCCTGCTCGTCGTGACGGCACTCCAACGCCAAACGATAGAGCTTGGCGGGCAGCGCATCCCCGCCGTGCAAGTCTCTCTGGCGACTGATGAAGCACAGGGCGACCGGTTCGGACTGCGCCTCTGGGTCAGCGCCGACTCGCGCCGCCTGCCGCTGCGCCTGACGGCGACCACACCGCTCGGCCCCGTCCGCGCCGACCTCGCGATTCTGCCCGTCGGCTTTCAATAGCTCGCTCAAACGTCCCGCTTCCTCACGACTGAAAACAAAATCAATTCACCGCCGAGAACGCGAGAGAGTGCGGAGCAATGAAAGACAGCAGCACCATCAATCAGATACACATCAGTATGTCTGCTCGGCGTCCTCAGCATACTCAGCGGTGAACTGATTTTGTCTTCAATCCTCACCCACTCTCCAACTACGTCCCAACTGAAATTGAAATACATTTTCAACTAAACTATACTGTCCGCTCACCGAGGTTGAGCGTTACCTTTGGCCTTGTTCGGTGAGTTCGTCCTGTGCGGAGCGCCACGATTTCAAGCTGGACGTGACAACGCGGATGAAAAGGATTGAAATGTTCTCGCCTCAAAGATTTTGAAGTGGTTCGCGTGACGTATGAAAAATAATCTTCCAGACTCGACATCATCGCTTGATCGTTTGCCTCTCCGAGTTGCGGCGCGCGTCGTCTCGGTCAGCGGATCAGGCGCGGTGGCCCGCCGCTTAATGGAGATGGGCGTCGTACCGGGGGCGCCGGTGCGGATCATCAAGCCCGCTCCACTCGGCGACCCTCTCGAGGTGCGAGTCCGTAATTATCACCTCGCGATTCGGCGCGCCGAGGCACGAACGATTACCGTGTCAATCACCAAGTCATAAATTTTCGATTTGCTATTTTCAAATCGAGCATCGAGCTGACGAACACCACGCCCGCGATTCGTTAACACTATTCATCACCTGCGAATAAATGAGCACGACCGTCGAGACCACTATGCGCGCGCCCGCCCCTTCGGCAATTCCCGAGCGCGAGGCGGCGCCGGTGCCGCTAACAATCGCGCTCGCGGGCAATCCTAACGCCGGCAAGACCAGTCTCTTCAACGCGCTCACCGGGCTGCGGCAGAAGGTCGCCAACTACCCCGGCGTGACGGTCGAGCGCAAAGAGGGCGTGTGGTCGCTCGCTTCCGATCTGCCGCCCGGTCGCTTGATTGACCTGCCCGGACTTTATAGCCTCGAAGCTTCGGCCATCGACGAACAGATCGCGCGCGACATCCTGACCGGGAAGAACACGGTCGTCCCCGCGCCGGATGTGATCGTGGCAGTCGTGGATGCGACCAACCTTGAGCGCAACTTGTATCTCGTCACGCAACTGATGGAGACGAAGCGTCCGCTCGTGATCGCGCTCACGATGATGGACCTCGCCGCGCGCAGCGGCCTCAAGATTGACATCGAGAAACTGAGCAGGGGTTTAGGCGTCCCCGTCGTGCCGGTCGGGGCGAAGCAGCGCCGCGGTTTGGAAGACCTCGCGCAGCAGGTTCTCAAAGCGGCGGGAGGCGAGAGTCCGGTGGCGTCATGGCAACTGTCCAACCACGCCGAGCGAGAGTTGCGCGCGCTGGCCGTCAACGGGAGCAATCAGACGCTGACGCCCCGCGAGTCGGCGTTGGGCGACTTGTACGCGGAAGAGTTGCCGGCGAGTCCGCAACGGCGCGCGGCGGTCGTGGCGGCGCGCGAGCGTCTGGCCGGTGCAGTGCCGAACTGGTGGCAGGAGCCGGTGCTGGCGCGCTACCAATGGATCGAGCAGGTCGCTCGCAGAGCGGTGATCGAAGAGGACCGCGACCGACCCGACGTCACCGACCGCATTGACCGCGTAGTGACGCATCGTGTGTTTGGCCCGGTGCTCCTCTTGGTCGTGATGCTGTTGATTTTTCAAACGATCTTTTCGTGGGCGACGGTGCCGATGGATTTGATTGACGGCAGTTTCGGCGCACTGCAGGAGTGGACACGGGGCCGTCTGCCCGAAGGGTTGCTGGCGAGCCTGGTCGCGGACGGGATCATCGCGGGCGTCGGCGGCGTCCTCGTCTTTCTGCCGCAGATACTTCTGCTCTTCTTCTTCATCTCGCTCCTTGAAGACAGCGGGTACATGGCGCGGGCGGCGTTTCTGACGGACAGATTGATGCGCGGTGTCGGGCTGCACGGCAAGGCGTTTATGCCGCTACTTAGTTCATTCGCGTGCGCGATTCCGGGCATCATGGCGACGCGAACGATAGAGAATCCGAAGGACCGTCTGGCGACGATCATGATCGCTCCGTTCATGAGTTGTTCGGCGCGGCTGCCGGTCTACACGCTAATGATCGCGGCGTTCTTCACCGAGCGAAAGATTCTCGGCGTCCTCTCAATCGGCGTGCTGATCATCATGTCGATGTACCTGCTCGGAATCGCCGTCGCGGTCATCGCGGCGTGGGTTTTGAAGCACACGATTCTGAAAGGGCCGCCGCCGCCGCTCGTCCTCGAACTGCCGCCGTATCGCGTGCCGAATTTTCTGAACATCGCGCAGACGATGCAATCGCGCGCGTGGATATTCATCAAGCGCGCCGGGACGGTCATCATGGCGATCTCGATTCTGCTGTGGGCGCTCGTCACGTTCCCGCGCCAGCCGGGGCCGCAAGTTTCGCCGGGGACGGCGGGCGCGGTCGCGCAGGTCGTGCGCGAAACGGGCGTCGAAGCGAGGGGCGAGCCGGTGCCGGGAACAAATCCTGCTTCGTCGAACGAAGCTGGCGAGTTGGACGCGGCGGGTGCTCAACTCCGCGACAGCTTCGCGGGTCGTGCCGGGCGCTTGATCGAGCCGCTGATCGCGCCGCTCGGTTTTGACTGGAAGATGGGCATCGGGTTGATCGCATCGTTCGCCGCGCGCGAAACGCTGGTGTCGACGCTGAGCATCGTTTACAACGTCGGCCCCGACGCGAGGGAAGAGTCGTCTTCTTTGATCGACGCGGTGCGCCATGCCCGGCGGCCCGACGGAAGCCCGGCCTGGACGCCACTCGTCGCCGTTTCGATGATGGTCTTCTTCGTGCTCGCGTGTCAGTGCATGTCCACCATCGCGGTCGTGCGCCGCGAAACCAATTCGTGGCGCTGGCCGCTGTTCATGGTCGGTTACATGCTGGTGCTCGCTTACGTCGCCTCGTTTATCACGTTTCAGGGAGGGCGGCTGCTCGGTTTCGCATGAACGGTGGAAAGATGATTGACTGGCAGAACATCGTTGTGATGTTGATCGTGTTGGGCGCGGCGCTCTACGTCGTGCGACGTGGGTGGAGTCGCTTCCACTCGTTTCGCGCGTCGGGCGACGGCGGCGCGTCGTCGTCGTGCGCGACCGGGTGCGGCGGGTGCGCGAACAATCAACAGCCCACCGCGGCGGCAGCAGTAACCACCCCGGTGGCAAAGACTCTCGTCCAACTCAGCCGCTCTCATTCATCGTCATCCCGCCCCCGCCGCCCGCCCGACACGATCACTAACCAGTGAAGTAACACCTGTGGCACGCAGCGTCGGCCCTGCCATTCAGTCAACTACTGGATGCGAGTACCCTGCGTCGCCAGCACCTGCCATCGCCCGTCACGCTTGACGAACACATCCGTGAAGCGAACGCGGCGCTCGTAGGCCTGTCCCTTCTCGTCACTCCCTTTCACGTGGTTGACGCCGGTCACGATGGCCGTGTCGCCCGCGACGCGTACATTCGTGTCCGAGAGTTCGTTCGAGTTGATCTTATCTTTGCCGTTCCTGACGTCCGCGACTGCCTCCGCTTTGGTTAAGAGCGCGCCCGTGCGGCTGATCACGTCCGTGGCGTCGTCGGCGTAGTTGCGCTCGAACCACGCCGCGTCCCGGTTCTTCATGGCGTCATTCCACTCCCGTTCCATGTAGAGCAGTTGCGCGGCGTCGCCCAGCGGGTGGCCGGCGGTGCCAACCATCATCCAGTTGCCGCTCCGCTTCTCCATAAAGTGGACGGCGCGCGCGTGCTGTGTCAGTTCCTTCCCGTCGGGCTGTTTGGTCGTGGCGACGACGCGGTGCGAGATCACCGCCGTGTTCGGGGTGCAGGTGATGTCGTAGTAATCGTAGCGGGGGGCGGCCTGCGGGTTGGCTTTGGCCCGCTCGAAGTCCCTGAGCGCGTTTTCGACGACCTGCGCCTTAGTCAGCATGACGCCGCTCGGGCTCAGGTTCCTGAAGTCGTCGGTGTAAGCATTTTGCAGGAACGCCTGGTCGCCGCGTTGTGCCGCGTCGCCCAGGGACTTGTCCCATGCTTCCAGCTTTTGCCGGTCGGCGTCGCTGCATTGACCAAAGGCGAATGTCGTTGCTGTCATCGTAAAGAGGATCAACGTTAGGATGCGTTTCATGTTTGGACTCCTTTCGGTTAAGAGGGGGAGATGGTTGAGCAATCTTTTTTCTTTCAAGTGAAAATCGAAGTTGAGAAAGTTGAACAATACGCAAAACGATCTCCCTTTCTCCCTTTCACAATTACTCGCCCATCTTGAAAGAGCCGCTGTATTGCGAGTCCGCTGCATTTCGGGCGGTAAGCGCGGCAATGCCTCTCGACATCCGCCTGTATCACTGCTGCGGGATGCGGGTCGATTGATTGGCGACCACTTGCCATCGGCCACCCCGCTTCACAAACACGTGGATGGATCGATGTTGACCGCTGGCATCTTGCCCTTTGTACTGACCTTTCGTCGTACTGCGGTGCGTCATCACGGCCGTGTCCCCATAGACGCGCAGCGTGTAATCATCAGGGGTGCTGGACTCGGTCTTGTTGACACCGGATTTGAGGTTCGCTATCGCCTGAGCCTTAGTTAAGACCTCGCCTTGAACGTTTGTCACCGTGTAATCATCGGCGAAGATGCGGTCAAGTGTTGCGGTATCGCCCCGGACATTGGCTTCGGTCCACTCCTTGTCCAGTTTTATCAACTCTTGTTCAACGTTACTGCTTCGGGCTGCCTTCTTGTCTGTCGTCTGGCCGAGAGCGAGAGCGGAAGTTGCCATGGTTATCACGGCAATAATCAGGATACGTTTCATGGTCGGACTCCTTTCGTTTTTGGGATCGCGTGTTCGGGTCTGAGCGTTGCGGAATGTAGACGGCGATTTTTCCAATCCGCATTCCGCAATCAACAATCCGCAATCGGAACAGTCATCGTTTGGGTTCGAGGACTATCTCTCTGGCGAGCCTGCCACCCATGACCTCACGGATTTCGAGGCGTTCGCGATAGCCCTGCCTTTGTTTCTCGTCGTTGCCGATGACACGTTGGACGAGGGCGTCCTCTTTGGCTTCGTTGGCTTCCAGCGTCGCCATGTCTTTGTATTCGGTCAGCAATATCAAGTTCCAGTCGGTCGCGCCGTGACCTTCGGTTCGCAGCACCTTGTAAGAAAGACTTTGCCCGTCCTTCTTCAACTCTTCCTGCTCACGCTTCCAGTCGGTGGCGATGTAGTTCAGGTACGCCGTCTCCATGCCCGGCTTCATCTTGATAAACCCGATGCTCCACACCGAACCATTCCGGTAGGGACGATTCACCTGGGCGAACGCGGAGACGCCGAGGAGCAGAAGCGAAACGACCAGCGAGCCAGTGAGTATGCGGTTAGTTTTCATGTCAATCTCCTTTGTGTGTGTGTGTCGGTTCAGGGTGAATTGCGTTTGGCCGTTATTGAAGGGCCGTCATTGCCCTTCAGCGCCGCGACCTTAACTTTTCGTCGGCGAGGCCGCCGGACACGTCGCCCCACGGCCCCGCCTGCGCCACCAGCCGCCCGCTGCTCTCATCGTCCTTTCTCCTTTCCATCCAAGCACAGCAAGGATCGCCAGGGCCATTCCCCGCACCGCCGTCGCCGCACCGCAGCTCTTCCTCGCGTGTGGAGTTTTCATACTCATCTCGTCATCTCCTGTTCCGGGTCTCTCATGTGCGCCCAAGATGCGGCTACTTCGCGCAAACTCTCCTTGGCGACATACCCGCGTGTGATACCGACCTATGGCATTTGAATAAGCGAACGCAGACTGAGCAAATCCTCTTTACCGCAAAAGGCGCACGCCCCGGCTGCGCTTGCCGCGGCGCGCGTCTGCATGTCCGTATGTTTGGTGACGATGATTACTTTCGCCTCAGGGTAGTGCGCGATAAGCTGTGCCGTCGCCTGCAATCCGTCCATCCGTTTCATTTCCACATCCATCACGACCCAATCGGGATGATGGTCTTGAAACGCCGCCAGAACTTCGTCGCCGTCTTCGCACTCGAAGATTTCGTCGCTCACCTTGCTGGCGATGTGTCTCACCAATTGCCGCATTTCACGGTTGTCATCCACGATTAGCAATGTCGTCATAGGGTTTCTTTCGCCTTGAATGCGAGTGTTTATAACAGGCTGGACGAGGCGCGGCGTGAGCAATGTTGCTCATTTTGGATGAGTAAGATTGCTCAATTTGGTGTGAGTAAAATTGCTTAGAATGGGAGAAGGGGAGCAGATTGAGCAGAGCCGACGTTAGCCCAACTCGTTTTTATGCTGAAGCGCGAATTTGACGAGCGCGTGCGAACCTTGCAGGTTGAGCTTCGAGCAGATGTGGGCGCGGTGGTTGTCAACGGTGCGCGGGCTGATGCCGAGTTCAGCGGCGATGTCCTTGCTGGTTTTGAGTTCGGCTAAGAGAAACAGAATGCGTCGCTCGGTCGGCGTCAGGTCGGCGAGACCGAATTGCGTCTGCGCCTGCGCGGCGCGACGGCTGCGGTTCAGCAGGAAGGAAGACACCGCCGGGCTGAAATACCGGCCTCCGGTCTTGACCGTCTTGATGCAGTTAATGACTTCGTGCGCCGCGCCGTCTTTGATGACGTAGCCGCTGATGCCCGAATCAATCGCCTGGTTGAAGTGCAGCTCGTCTTTGTGCATCGTGAGGATGACGACCCTGACGGGCAAGTTTAATTTCCGCACTTGTCTGGCCACCGCGAAGCCGTCCATCTCAGGCATGTCGAGGTCCAGCACCGCGACCGAAGGCAGGCGCGCCTTGATGAGTTCGAGCGCGGTCCTGCCGTCTTCCGCTTCGGCGATCACGCGCAAGCCCGGCTCCCTTTCGATGAACTGCCTAAGGCCATGCCGAAAAATCGGGTGGTCGTCGGCGACGATGATGGTCGTTTCAGTTGACATTGTTTGCCGACTCGCTGGTGATGTTGTTTGCCGATTCACTCAGCTTGATCCTGACGCTCGTGCCCCGCCCCGCCGCCGAGTCAATCTCACAGCTACCCTGCAACATCTTGACGCGCTCGGCGATGCCGACCAGACCGAAGCCGCCGTTGCCGCTGTCGACGGTGTGATTTTCTTTCGACGCAAAGCCACGCCCGTTGTCATCAATCAATAGAGCGATCTCGCCATCTTTTCGTTTGATTGCCAGCAGGGCCTCGGTGGCGTGCGAGTGTTTGATGATGTTGTTGACGCATTCCTGCACGATGCGGTAGAGGTTGATTTGCGCTTCGTCTGTCAGGCAGTGGTCAACATCGTCAATCTCCGCCGTCGCGTTGATGTCAGTCACCTCTTTGATTCGCATGAATATTCCGTAGAGTGTTTTGCTCAAACCGAAACGGCTGATCTGGTAGGGCCGCAGGTTGTAAGCAATCTCGCGGCACTCTTCGATGGCGGAAGTCGCCGAGTGTGCAAGCTCTCCGAGTTGTTCCTCGACTGTTTCCTTTTCGTCAATATCGCTTTGCGCCAACGCGATGCGGTTTTTAATAATCAGCAGACTCTGGCCGAGGCTGTCGTGCAGTTCGGCGGCGATGCGCTGGCGTTCCTGTTCCTGCGAGGCAAGCAGCTTGCGCGAAAATTCCTCCTGCGTCTCGATTAGTTGCCGTGAGAAAGCCTGCTGCGCGGCGTGGGATCGACGCAGCTTTCCGAGTCGCCGCTTGTAGAGCAGCCAGACGAGGCCGATTAGACTCAAACCGGCCAGAGCGTAGAACCACCCGGTCTGGTAAAAGCGCGGGCGCAGATAAAACGCGAACCCCGCCCCAGTCTCGTTCCAGACGCCCTCGTCGTTAGCGGCGATGACCCGGAATGAGTAACGCCCCGGCGGGATGCTCGTGTAGTAAGCGACCCGCCGCGTCCCGGCCTCGACCCACGCCTCGTCGTAGCCCTCCAGCAGGTATTTGAACCTGACCTTCTCCGGCGCGACGAAACTCAGCCCGGTATAGTGAAACTCCAAGTCGCCTCTGCCGGGTTTCACTTCTATCTCGCCGCGCGGGTCAATTGCCGCCTTGTCTATCAAAGCCTGTTCGATGGCGACCGGCGGGGGCAGCGGGTTGGTTTTAATTTTGGCCGTCTCGACGACGACCGGGCCTTTAATCGTCGGGAACCACAGCTCGCCCTCGCGCGTCTTCCACCCGGCGGGCTGGCCGCCGCCGTTGCATTCACGGTTAATCATCCCGTCGGCCTCGCCATAGGAGATTGAGGTAATCGCCCTGACCCGCCCCTCGGCGAAGTCGTTCAACTCCTTGCGGCTGACCCGAAAGATGCCCCGGTTGCCACTCATCCACACGTTCCCGCGGTCATCTTCGAGAATTTGCGAGACCGTGTCATCAAACAGGCCGTCACGCACGCCGTAATGCGTGAACCGGCCGTCCTTGAAACGGTTCAGCCCGCCGCCGTAAGTGCCCATCCAGAGCGTGCCCTCCGCGTCTTCGTAGACGACCCGCACGCTGACATTCGAGAGTCCTTCTTTCGTCGTGTAATTGGTGAACACGCCGTCTTTGAAACGGCTGAGGCCCGCGTTGGTGGAAACCCAGATCGCGCCGCGCGAGTCGCCGGTGATGAAGTTGATGCGCTCGTTGAGCAGCCCGTCGCCGGCGCGCCAGACGGTGAACGTGCCGTTCTGGAAACGGTTCAGGCCGTGATCGGTGCCAATCCAGAGAGCGCCCTGACCATCCTGCCAGATGGCCTTCACGACCTTGCCCGACAACCCGCTGTTGTCCGGGTGGTAGGTGGTGAAGCGCCCGTCCTTGAGGTGGGTCAACCCCCCGCCCCACG
Organism: Pyrinomonadaceae bacterium; assembly: GCA_013816505.1. GTDB lineage: Bacteria > Acidobacteriota > Blastocatellia > Pyrinomonadales > Pyrinomonadaceae > JACDEG01. The sequence goes on from JACDEG010000014.1 coordinate 14,165, forward strand.
TCCCGATCCAAAGGCTGCCGTCGCGGTCCGCGCTGAGCGCCCACACACAATTGAGCGGCAAGCCATCCTTGATTTGGTAGGTGGTGAAGCGCCCGTCGCGAAACCGGAACAGGCCGCCGCAGGTCGCGCCGACCCACACGTCGCCCGCACGATCCTGCGTGATAGGGACGACGCTCGCGCCCGGAAAACCCTCTGCCGCGCCGAAAGACCGCAGCTTCTTCTCCTTCAACCGATTCAGCCCGCCGGTAGTCGTGCCCACCCACAGATTCCCCTCGCGGTCTTCCGTAACGCAACGGATGTTCTCGTCCGAGAGGCCGTCCGCTGCCCTGACGCTAATCCATTCCTCGTCCGCCAGACGCATTAACCCACCGCCGTCCGTGCCGACCCACAAACTTCCCGAGCGGTCCTCGGTGATGTAGGTAATATGATCGCCGGACAGACCATCTTTCACGGTGTAGGTAGTGAACGACCCGTCGTGCAATCTCGCCAGCCCGCGCTCGGTGCCCACCCAGAGGCTTCCGTCCCGTGCCTCGCGTACGGCGTGAATGCGGTTGTCCGGCAGCCCGTCGCGCGTGGTGTAGGTGGTCGCCCCACTCTCGCCGAGGCGCAGCAGCCCGTCGTTGAGCGCCACCCACAAATCCCCTCGCCGATCCTCGACCATCGACCTCGACCACGGGACTAAGCCGGCTGGTAATTCCCGCCCGCCGGTGTAGGACGTGAACACGCCGTCCTTGAACCTAACGATGGCGGTGGCCGTCGCCATCCAGAGGCCGCCCTCGCGTGCCTCGATGATGCTCGCCACCGCGCGGTTCTTGATGTCTTCCGCTTCGGGGTAAGAGGTGACGGCCCCGTCCTTCAGGCGCATGAGACCCTGATTCTCGGTGCCGATCCACAGACCACCCTCGCGGTCCTCGTACAGCGAGAGCAGACGGTTGCTCGTCATCCCCGGAGTGTTTCCAACGTCGAAGGTCTTGAAGCTCACGCCGTCGTAGCGGGCCAGCCCACCGTTCGTCGCCAGCCAGATGTAACCGTCGCGGGATTGCAGGATCGCGTTGACGGAGTTCTGCGGCAGCCCGTGATCGACCGTGCGGGCTTCGACGCTGTATTGAGCTTGTGCTGTGTGAACGAGGCACAGTCCGAAGAGCAGAACCAGGAGGGCAGCCGAACACGATGCCGCTTGGATGGCGATGAACTGGCGGTGAATGACTCTGCCTTCGAAGGCCAGTCGCACCGTGATTATCTCGTAGAGCATCACGCCTAAGCCCCAGATGTCGGTGCGCCAGTACAAGCGGGCGGAGCATTGATGATCAAGGTGGAAGACGAGCGCATGCACAGGCTCGCTCGCGTCGGTGACTGTGGCGCACCCGCAGAAGATACAACAACTCACAGGTCGCATCGCCCGTCTCGAAGATGAGATGTGGATACAGCGCGCGGCAGGTTCAATAACTCACCCACACGGTCAGAAAACTCAACCAACAACTCAAAGCAGCCCAGGCGCGAACGCGACTGACGCGGGAGGCGCATCTCGCACACTTGATGAAGTTTCTTTCACATCTTCAACGCCATTCAAGCGCCCGCGGGCGGTGAAAGTCAGGTGATGTCGTTTGGTTACAATTCGAAGGAAAGTCTGAGCCGAGCGCTGTTCACAGCGTGAAGTTGAAACTGATGTAACCCGCGACGCGCACGGGCTGACCGTTCAATAGGGTCGGGCTGAAACGCCACCGGCGCGCGGCCTCGTTAGCTGCCTGCTTCAACATCGCCGGGCCGCTCGTAGCCCGCACATCTTCGACCACGCCTTTCTCATTCACGACCAAATAGACCGTCACGACTCCGCCGATGCGCGCCGACTTCGCCGTTGAAGGATAGTTGGGGGCAACCTTCTGCATCGCCTTGTCAGCGAGGGAACCGACAGAAATCAACTCGCTCGGTGACTGATCCTTCCGACTGTTATCGGCCTGCGCCTCTGATGTCGGCGCGGTCTGCCGGGGCGGCGATGCCGACGAGTCGGATGTGCGGCGACCGCTCTTGGCAGCGGCGGTGGAGTCGTCAGAAGTCTTTTCGGTCGCCGCCGGGCCTGACGCCGGAGGCGCACTCTGAATCCGGGTATTGGGTTGTCCGGGTGCGGTCTGTGCAGGTGCGGACTGCGCGGGCGCTGTTTGTGCGGGGACGGATTCGGGGGCCGGCGTCGACGCGGCGCCGGTGTTTGTGTTCGAGTCAGCGGGTGCGGTGGCAACGGTGGCGGTAGAAATATCAATGATGGTAGTAGCCGGCGCGCTTTCGAGTGTACTGCCGTGTCTGTCGGCGCGCGTCTGCGAAGCAGCGAGGTGTTGGCGGGCTTCGGAAATCTCGCGCTGCCACTGAACGCGCTCGCCGCTGTTGCGCGCCAGCCTCAGACGCACGCTGGCCGCATCCTCAAGCAGCGCGCTCGAATCGGCATGGCGAGCGTTCTCCTCACGAATCGCTTTTGACTGTTCGGCGAGCCGCTCGACCAGCGTCCGCATCTGATCGAGGTCGCTGCGGGCCTCAGTCGGCAAGCCGCCGTCCGCGATGTCGAGGCCAAACTCGCGGTAGCGATCAATACGCGAGCGAAAACTGTTGAGCATCTGCCCGGTCAGAGCGTAGTAGATATCGGTGGTGCTTGACTTCGCCTCGGCGCGCGCCTTGAACGCTTCTTCGAGCATCTCGCGCGCGCGTGTGTAATGGCTCAGGCTGAGGTGGACGCTCATCAATAGGAGGCGCGTCACGTCGCGCACCGTTTCGTCCTTCGCCTCGGCGCGGATCGCTTCGAGTTCGCTGGCCGCCAGTGTGAAGTTGCCGGCGGCGGCAAGCACGCGAGCGTGCGTTAACCGCGCCCGCATCGGGTCGACTGTCGGCTCCGCCGTGTCGGCGCTCGTCTCCGCGTCTGTCGTCGTTGCCATCTGCGCGTATGCGCTTAACACACCAGCGAGGATCAAGCCAAAACAGATGCTCGCCTTCAAGATAAAATTAGTGGTGTTAATCGGAGTGATCCCCTTCATCGGCTGAACTGCATAAACGCCGAAGCGAGCGTTAAAGCTCGCTTCGCGGTTTACAATTGAGGTTGAATACATTATCGCCTCATCGTGCATTTCAATCAACCCCGCTTGACTCGGACAGCGGCGCCAGGACTACGGCGTTTGAACGAGGCCGGCGTCGAGACTCCGCGCGATGCGCTCACGAAACGCCCGCGCCCTTTGCTTCACCGCCGATTCGTCCAGCGTCAGCAGGCGGCGATCAAGCATCACCAAACGACCTTCAATCACCACCGTCCGCACGTCCGCCGCCTTCGTCGCGTAAACGAGGTGCGAGTAGACACTGTAGCGCGGCGTCTGGTGCAGCCCGTCGAGGTCGACCATCACCACATCGGCGCGCTTACCCGGTTCAAGCGAGCCGATCTCGCGCTCCATGTGTAGAGCGCGCGCGCCGCGAATCGTCGCCATCTCCAGCGCCTGCTGCGCCGTCACCACGCGCGGGTCGTGACCCCAAACTTTATGCAGCTTCGCCGCGGTGTCCATCTCCTCCCACATGTCGAGGTCGTTGTTGGAAGCCGCGCCGTCGGTGCCGAGCCCGAGCGCCAAATCCTCGGCGATCATTTGCGGGACGGGCGCGACGCCCGACGCGAGTTTCATGTTCGACTGCGGATTATGCACCGCGCCGACACCGAAGCGTTTCAGCAACGCAATCTCTTCCGGGCTGACGTGGACGGTGTGAGCGGCGATGACTCGTTCGTTCAGGAAACCGATGCGCGCGAGATATTCGGTGGGGCGCGCCCCCTTAGCCTTTATCAAGTCTTCGACCTCTTTGCGCGTTTCGGCGACGTGAATCAGGATCGGCGCGCCGGTGCGGTCAGAGAAGACGCGCACCGCTTTCAGATGCTCCTCGGAGACGGTGTACGGCGCATGCGGCGCGACGGCCGCGGTGATGAGCGGATGACCGCGCCACTTCGCGACGTAGCGCTCGGCGTAAGCCATCGCCTCGGCGTGCGTCTTATGGTCGGGGACGGGGAAGTCGATGATCGTCTCGCCGAGCACACCGCGCACACCGGCGCGCGCCGTCTCGTCGGCGACGGCGTCCTCGAAGTAATACATGTCGGCATAGGTCGTCGTCCCGCCGCGAATCATCTCCGCGAGTCCGAGTTGCGTGCCGGCGCGCACAAACTCCTCGGTGACGTTCTTCGCCTCCGCCGGGAAGATGTATTTCGTCAACCACTCGTTCAGATCGAGGTCGTCGGCGAGGCCGCGGAAGAGCGTCATCGGGATGTGCGTGTGGCTGTTAATCAATCCGGGGATGACTGCCCTGCCGGTGGCGTCGATGATGCTGGTGCGCAGGCGGGTCGAGTACTTATTCTGAATCTCGCCGCGCGTGCCGACTGCGACGATGCGCCCCCCTCTAATCGCCAGCGCACCATCTTCGATCACGCGCCGCGCGCCATCCATCGTCACGACCGTGCCACCGACGATTAACAGATCGACCTGCGCCCTTGTTTGCGCGACGAGCGTCCTCGTCGATGACAATAACACCGTGACCAGTGCAACAGTGACGAAGGCCCGCACGTTTTTCGACATTGAATAATCAGACCTCGCGGCCGAAGGGCCGCACTCACCGTCTGTTCTGTTCCGGCATCAAACAGTGACAGGTAAATGGTGACAGGTGACAGGACAGACAGGAAAGATGCGGTTTTCTTCAGCAGCGATGGAATTGACCAGTGCTGTATCACGTAGCACCCGCACGATGTGGAACATCGCCACGAGAGAGAGAGAGAGCGGGTTGGAATGGGATGCTGCTGGTTCTTTCCTGTCACCTGTCACTTGTCACCTGTCACTTTTGAGTTACTTAGGTCTGCCGGGCAGGTAGTAGAAGCGCACGACCAGCAGACCGGAGAGCGCCGCAACGCTCAGCAGCAAATCGAGCGATGTGATGTCGGGGCTGACGATCTTGCGCGCGACGACGAAGATGATAACCTCGATGGCGGCGCTCGAACGGTGAAACAGCAGCAGCAGTCCGAGTTCGGCGGCGATGCCGACGAGCAGAATGTTTTCGATGATCTTTTGCAGCACGACGTATTCGTCCGTCGGCTGGAAGAGCTTCGGGAATTCGCTCACCACCGTGTCATAAGCGGCGATCACGGCAGCGCCGAGGATCAGAATTGCGAGCAGTGAAAGAAACAGGTGGATCAAGTTCCCGACGTGCCGGTTGATGGCGCGCTCGACGGCCATCTCGGCCCTGGCGCCGGCGGTTCCTTCCTCTTCCTCCGCGTTCGCTTCGCTCGTCATCCTTTTTGCGCCTCCGTCTCGTTCAGAAATCGATTGTCGAAAGGGCGTGGCAGTAGCGCGCTCATCAACAGCGTCTCGGCGTCGCCGCGCAGGTTGGCGAGCACCACCGGCACGTCGCCGCAAAACTCCCAGATGATCTGCCGGCACGCCCCGCACGGCGGCGTTAGTTGCTCGGTATCGGCGACGACCGCGATCCGCCTGAAGTTTAACGCTCCTGCCGACAGAGCCTTCCAGATGGCGACGCGCTCGGCACACACTGTCAGCCCGTAGGTCGCGCTCTCAATGTTACAGCCGGTGAAGACCGCGCCGTCCTCGGCTTCGAGCGCCGCACCGACACGGAAGCCGGAGTAACGCGCCTGCGCGAAATCGCGCGCCGCCGTCGCCGCTTCAATGATCGCCCGCCGGTCCGTCATCGTCGTCATATTCACGCGCCGTACTCCGCTGTCGCCGCCGCGCCCCTTACCGTCCCGGCATGCCGCAGTTGTTCGTCAGCGAGTCGCTCGCGAATTATTCCACTGATTAAGCCGATGCTGACCAGGTTGTACCCGCCCTCCGGGATAATCACGTCGGCGGAGCGCTTCGATGGCTCGACGAACTGCATGTGCATCGGGCGCACGCTCGCCAGATATTGTTCGACCACCGACTCGACGGTGCGTCCGCGCTCGGCCACGTCGCGGCGCAGACGGCGGATGAAGCGGATGTCGTCCGGCGTGTCGACGAACACCTTGATGTCCATCTCGCTGAGCAGTCGCGGCTCGGCGAAGACCAGGATGCCTTCGATGATGATGATCGGCTTCGGCTCCATTCGCAGCGTCTCACTGCGGCGCGTGTGCGTCTTGAAATCGTAGAGCGGCAAATCGACCTCGCGCCCCGCCTTCAAGTCCCTGACGTGTTCAACCAGCAAATCATTGTCGATGGCATCCGGGTGGTCGAAGTTAGCTTTCCGGCGATAGTCGAGCGGCAACTGGTCAATGTCGCGGTAGTACGAGTCTTGCTGCAGGAAAGCCACCTCGCGCGCGCTCACCGATTCGAGGATGCGGTTAGCGACCGTCGTCTTGCCCGAACCCGTTCCGCCGCAAATGCCGATTATCATTTTTCGCTTCGCTCCAAATGATGGTGACAGGTGACAAGTGACAGGTGACAGGAAAACCCGCTCTGACTTGTCACCTGTCACTGTAGTTTCGGAATGACGCCCCGCATCAACTCCGCGAATGGAACGCGGACGCGCTCGCCGATCTCGATCACTTCGGCGTGGTTGATCGGCACGTCGAGCACGCCCGCCGCGAGGTTGGTGATGCACGAGATGCCGAGTACCTTGATACCCATCTGGCGCGCGACGATTGCTTCTGGCACGGTGCTCATCCCGACGGCGTCCGCGCCGAGCGCACGCAGCATGCGAATCTCGGCGGGCGTTTCATAGCTCGGTCCCGACAACGCCGCGTACACACCGCGCCGCAACTCGCGCCCGGCGCGGCGACCCTCTTTGATGGCGACTTCCTGATACTCGCGGTCATAGACTTCGGTCATGTCGGGGAAGCGTGGGCCGAAGCGCTCGTCGTTCGCGCCGCGCAGCGGGTTCTCGCCAATCAGGTTGAGGTGATCGCTGATGACCATCAAAGCCCCTTGCGTGAACCCGTTGTTGAGGCCGCCGGCAGCGTTCGTCAACACCAGTGACTTGACGCCGAGCACGCCGAGCACGCGCACCGGGAACGTCACCTCGTTGAACTGATAGCCTTCGTAGTAATGAAACCGCCCCTGCATCGCCGCGATTGGCACGCCCTCGATTTTGCCGAGCACGAGGCGCCCGGCGTGCCCCTCGACGGTGGATCGCGCGAAGCCGGGAATTTCCGTATACGGCAATGCCACCGCGTCCTCGATCTCGTCGGCGAATGCGCCGAGTCCACTGCCGAGCACAAGGGCGGTGCGCGCTTCTTCGCTCCACTGCGCGCGGATGATGCGCGCCGCGTGTTCGGCGCGTTCGTACAACGATTCCGGTGACAAGCTCTCCATCGGTTTCATGGTTCCTTTTTCCTCAAGCTCTCCATAAAACTGGTCGTCGTTAGAATGTATTGGTTTGGCTGACCCGCGTGAAGTAGGCCGAAACACTAACATAACCCCGCGCCGCGAGGCCAATGCAAAGCTGCCGTTTTTAATCACTCAAACGTGACGGGTGACAGGTGACAGGTGACAAGAAAGAGTTAAGGCACGCGAGTGTTTCCGAGCGGAGCTAAAGTTTTCTGGGTCAAGATGCTGGCTGACAGAACGAGTCCGGTGCGGCATAGAATCAAAACTTTCCTGTCACCGGTCACGATTTACCTGTCACGTTTGAGTAATCAGAAGTTATTTGCGGTTAGAAAAGATGCCGGCAATCAAGGCGGCGCACCCTTAACGCTCTTTCTGGTAAGGCAGGCCGAGTGCGCGCGGTGCCCGCGAAGCACCGATGAAGCCGGCGAGCACCACGATGGTCAGCACGTATGGAATGATCTGTATAAACTGCACCGGGATTTTGGCGACGCCCTGCATCTGAATCGACATCGCTTCGGCAAAGCCGAACAGCAGACATGCCAGCATCGTCTGGACGGGACGCCACTTGCCGAAGATCAGCGCGGCGAGCGCGATAAAGCCGCGGCCAGCGGTCATGTTGCGCGTGAATAGCGACGCCTGCCCAATCGAGAGATACGCGCCGCCAATCGCCGCCAGCGCGCCGGACAGCAGCACCGCCGCGTATCTGATTCGCGCGACGCCGACGCCCGCCGCATCCGCCGCTTCGGGATTCTCGCCGACCGCGCGCAGGCGCAAGCCGAACGGCGTCCGATTGAGCACGTACCACGTCAGCGGCACCAGCGCGACGGCGATGACAATCGGTGTCCACGGAATCAGGTTCTCTTTTGGTATCTGCGGCGTCGCGCCGGTCGAACTGAACAACGCGCCGCTCAACAGCGCCGGGACGCCGAGGAATAGGATGTTGATCGCCGTCCCGCTGACCACTTGGTCCGCTTTGAATTGGATGCAGGCGACGGCATGCACCCCGGCGACCGCCGCGCCCGCGACGACTGCGGCGAGCAGACCCACCCACGGACTCTGCGTGTAGTAAGTCACCGCCGCCGCCGTGAACGCGCCCGCCAGCATCAACCCTTCGAGCGCGATGTTGATGACTCCCGCCCTCTCCGAATAGAGACCGCCGAGGGCCGCCAACAGCAATGGCGTCGCCAGACGAATCGTGGACAGGACAATCGACAGGGTGAAGATTTCAGTCATCACAAATCCAAAAGATGTCAGATGTTAGATACTGGATGCTAGGCCTTGTTCTATACTGACATCTAACATCTGACATCCAACATCTGCTTTATACTTTCGATCTCTTCAGCAGACCGAACCTGCCGAGAGAGTCGCGAAACAGCGCTTCGGCGGCAACGAATAAAATGACGACCGCCTGCAACACTAGCACCAAATCTTTCGAGACGCGGTCGGTGAAGATGTCGACGAATAGTCCGCCGCGAATCAGCGCGCCGAACAGCAGCGCGGCCAGCAGCACGCCGACCGGATGGTTGCGCCCGAGCAGCGCGACCGCGATTCCGGTGAAGCCATACCCGACCGAGAAGCCATCGTAATAACGGTAACGGTAGCCGAGCACTTCGTTGATCGCGACCATCCCGGCCAACGCCCCGGAGACACTCATCGCCAGCACGATCTGCTTCCGCGTCGAGATGCCGCCGTACTCCGCCGCGGTCGGGTTCGCACCCGTCGCGCGTATCTCATAGCCCCACTTCGTCCGCCACAGAAAGACGTAGACCAGCGCGCACGCGAGCAACGCGAGAAAGAACGAGATGTTCAGCGGGATGCGCTCCGGGAACCACCCGACCAACTGGCCGATGCGCGGGACGTGCGCGTTCTCGCCGCGCAACCCTTGCGCCGTGTCGATCAGGCCGATCATCTTTGTCTGCATGATCGCGTCGCCCTCGTTCTTGTAATGGTATTGTGTGAAATAGCTCGCCAGCGCGACGGCGACGAAATTCAGCATGATTGTGTTAATGACTTCGTGCGAGCCGAAGCGCGCCTTCAGCACGCCGGGCAGCGCGCCCCACGCCGCGCCGCTCATCACGGCGGTCAGACACGCCAACGGAATCAACACCCACGCCGGCAGTTGCGCAAACGTAATCCCGACCCATGCGGTGGCGAACGCGGCGACGTAGAGTTGACCCTCCGCACCGATGTTGAGCAGGCCGCAACGGAACGCCACCGTGACCGCCAGCCCGGTGAAGATCAGCGGCGTTGCATAAAACAGGGTATAGCCGATGCCGTCCGGCCACGACAACGCGCTGCCGATCAACAGCCGGTACGTCTCAATTGGGTCGTCGCCGATCAGCAGCACGATGACGCCGCCGACGAGGAACGCCGCACTGACAGCGATGAGCGGAAAGAGCAGTTCGCGAAGATGCTTCATGTATTCGAGGGTTCGTGAGCGGTTCTATTCGAATCAATGTAACGCACAGACATGGATTTCAGGAAAATCATTCAGCCACGAATGACACGAATCGCACGAATCAATTCATTGGCAGCAAGTCACGCGGGGCAACGAGTGCGATGATTCTGTGATATGCCTTTCCGGTCAGATATTTCATTTGTGTAATTTGTGTGATTCGTGGCTCACTCTTTCTCGACGCCGTTTCGCTTCGCGCGCGGGTGGTGCTTCTCGTAGGTCGAGCGCAACCGCTCGCTCGTGACGTGCGTGTAAATCTGCGTCGTCGCCAAATCGCTGTGGCCGAGCAGCGCCTGTAGCGAGCGTGTATCGGCCCCGCGCTCCAGCAGGTGCGTGGCGAAACTGTGCCGCAGGACGTGCGGTGTGACGCCGCGGACGCCCATCCTGGCCGCGTACCTTTTCAGCACCGCCCAGACGAACTGGCGCGTCAGCGGACGACCGCCGGCGCCGACGAACAGACGCTCGCTTTCGCGGCCGTTCATCAGCGCGCGGCGCGCCCCCTGGTAATGCTGCAACCAACGCAAGGCGCTGCGCCCGACCGGCACACGCCGCTGCTTGCTTCCCTTCCCGAGACACGTCAGCACGCCCTGTTCCGTGTCGATGTTCGCCGTCGTCAAAGAGACCAGTTCCGAAACGCGCAGCCCCGTCGCGTACAGCAACTCGATCAACGCACGGTCACGGACGCCTTCGGTGGTTGAAGTGTCGGGCGCGTCGAGCAGTTTCTCCATCTCCTCCGTTGTCAGAAAGCGCGGCAGCTTCTGCGTCGATTGCGGCGTTACGAGTTCGGCGGTCGGGTCGGTCGTCAACAAATGGCCGTCGAGCAGTAGGAAGCGATAAAAGCCGCGCACCGCGCTCAGCATCCGCCCGACTGAGCGCGGCGCCAGTCCGTCGCGTGACAGCGACATCACCCACTCCGACAACATCTCTTTGGTCAGTTGATGTAACTCGACACCGCGCGCGCCGGCCCACGTCTGCAAACCTTCCAGGTCGCGCGTGTAACTTTCAAGCGAATTGATTGACAGACCCTTCTCGACCTGAATGTACGACAGGTATTCACGAAGCAGCTTCCTTGCCATCGATGCCCCTTTCCGTACGCGGTGTTTGAAGGATGGCGCCAGTCGCGCCGCCCGGGTGTGCGCTTATGAATTAACGCTTGCCGGTTCACGCTGGCCGCCGGTCATCATCAATCCGATCTCTTCGATTGTCGCCTGGCGCGGATCGACTTCGCCGGCGATTCGTCCCTGATGGATGACGAGCAGTCGGTCGGCGAGCGCCGTCACCTCTTCGAGTTCGGCGGAGACTAACAGGATCGCGCACCCGTCGTCGCGTAGCGCGACAATTTTACGGTGGATGAATTCAATCGCGCCGATGTCGACGCCGCGTGTCGGCTGCGCGACGAGCAGCAACTTCGGGTGGATGTCGAACTCGCGCCCGATGATTAGCTTTTGTTGATTGCCGCCCGACAGAGAGCGCGCCGCAAGGTCGGGGTTCGCCGGACGCACGTCGTAGTCTTTAATGATCTGGCGAGTCCGCGCGCGAATCGCGTCGTCGTCGAGCAACACGCCGACGGGTGATGCGACCGCCGGCGGGCGGTAATGCACGCCGAGAATCGAGTTCTCGTTCAAGTCGAAGTCGAGCAGCAGGCCGCGCCGGTGACGGTTCTCCGGGATGTGCGCGATGCCGAGTTCGCGCCGCCGCCGCGCCCCGATCCGCGTCAAATTTTGTCCCTCGAACTCGACTTCACCGGACACGTCGGATGGGTTATCGATGAGGCCGGCGAGCGTCTCGATCAGTTCGGTCTGCCCGTTACCTTCGACGCCGGCGACGCCCACGATTTCGCCCGCGCGCACTTCGAACGTGACATCGTCCAGAGGCCGCGCCCCGTCCTTGACCGTCACCGTCAGATGATGAACTTTCAGCACCACCGCGCCGGGACGCGCCGGCGGCTTGTCGATGCGCAGCAGCACGTCGCGCCCGACCATCATGCGTGCCAGTTCGGCGGCGTTCGTCTCGCTCGTCATGACGCGCCCGACCACGCGACCGTCGCGCATCACCGTCACCTCGTCCGAAATCGCCAACACCTCCGAGAGCTTGTGCGTGATGATGACGACCGTCTTCCCCTGCTCACGCATCCGCCGCAGGATCGCGAAGAACTCTTCAACCTCCTGCGGCGTCAGGACAGCGGTCGGCTCGTCGAGAATCAGCAGGCGCGCCTGACGATACAACGCTTTCAGCAACTCGACGCGCTGTTGCTGTCCGACCGATAGACTCTCGACGGGCGCGGAGGGGTCGACCGCCAGCTTAAACTCGTCGGAGAGAGCGCGAATCTGTGCGGCGGCTTGACGCAGATCGAGCGCGAATGCCGCGCCCGGCTCCGCGCCAAGCACGATGTTCTCGGCGACCGTCATCGTCTCGACCAGCATGAAGTGCTGATGCACCATCCCGACGCCGAGCGCAATCGCGTCGTGCGGCGTCCCGATGTCGCGCGCTACTCCGTCGATCAGAATCTCGCCGCTGTCGGCGCGATAGAACCCGTACGCGATGCGCATCGCCGTCGACTTGCCCGCGCCGTTCTCGCCGACAATCGCGTGGATCGTCCCCGGCGCGACCCGAATACTCACGCGGTCATTCGCCAGCACATGGCCGAAACGTTTGGTGATCTCTCTCAGCTCAATCATAAAAGGCAGGGGTCGGGGGTCAGGGGTCGGGGGTCGGGGAGACACTTACTGGCCCCCGACCCCTGACCAC
>JACDEG010000341.1 GCA_013816505.1 Pyrinomonadaceae bacterium
ATTCTGCTCCACGTCAGATAGATCGCCAGCGCCACCAGCAGCACCGCAACGGTTACGCTCAGCATCACGAGACCATTGTCTTTCAGGAACAGCACGACGCGCCGGCCATAGTAGACCGCCAGTGCGCCTTCGATGTAATAGCGCACGCTGCGCGCGATCATGATGGTGATCATAAATCGCCAGCGTGAATATTCGAGTGCCCCGGCGGTGGCGACGAAAATCTTGAACGGCATCGGCGGCGGCAGCAGCGCGGGAATCGCCAGCGCGAGAATTCCGAAGCGCGCGTAGGCCCGCTCAACGCGCTCTATGTGCTCGGCGCGAAACCGCTTTCGCATCACCGCCTGCCCGCCGCGCCGCATGATCGTGTAGAGCAGCAGGCAGCCGAGCACCGACCCGAAAGCGGCGAACAGCGGGAAGTAGAAGACCGCCTTCGGGTCGCTGAAGCACCGCGCGACGACAAGGTAATCGTTGATTTCAGGGAGCGAGAGCAGAGATGAGTCGAGCGCGCCGATGACCACCATCGACGGCGCGGCGACGTAGATCGGCACATTGACGATGAACTGCTGGAGCCAGACAGCGGCGGCGCGCAACCAATCGAACATAGTTGCCAAGTCTAAAGACTAAAGCCCGAAAGTCAAAAGTCCGGCGATTTATCTCTCAAAACTTTTGACTCACGACTTCAACCTCAGAACTTTCAGACTTTCGACTTCTTACTTTGCCGGTGTGAAAACAGAAGGTGTGTCGTAGGTCACGCCGAAGGTGACGCCGGAGCGCGGGCTGAAGTCGGTCAGTCCGGCGATGCCGGCGAAATCGAAGCGCATGCCAGAGGCTTTAACCTGCAATCCTAAGCGCGCCTCAGACAGCGACTCGGTGCCGAGCGGCGCGCTCCCACGCCGCACGCTCGCGCGGCCGTTGACTTCACCCGCGATGTTGATCTGGCCGTTTAAGCGGAAGATGCCCGCCACGCCGTAGAGCAGCACGTCGTTCTGCGTGAATAGTTGAGTCGGCGCGGTGAGAATGCCGAGGCCGAGATTGCCGAAGGTGTTGAGGCGGCCGTCCGGCCCGAACCTTTTCCCAACCAGAATGGTGCCGAAGGCATTGGTCTGATTAAGACCGATGCCGCGCGACTCGTCCGAGTTCGGCAGTTGGACGCCGAACCGGAAGCCGAGCGACGGGCTGCGCCGCGATTCATTGCGGAGTTTGATTTTCGTCGCCAGAGTGAAGTCGCCGGTGTCGTTGGTCGAGTCGCCGGGCGCGAAGCCGCGCGGGATCGCCGGCCCTGTCGATGCGGTGTTGACGCTCAGAAAGTTCTGCGCGACACCTTCGATCTGGAATTCGACGTTTGGTGACAATCCGATGTTCACGCCGATCACGCCGACGCGTGTCAAATCGCCGGTCAGGCCGGAGGCCGGAAACTTCGCGCCTTGCAGGAAGTCGACGCCCGCTTCAATACGCAGTGAGCCGGGCGGCAGCACGTCAACATCTTCGGTAATCAGCGGGCGCTGTTGAGCGTGTGAAATGACGGCGCATCCGAACATGATCAACAGCGTGCGACAGATGCGCCAGAAAGATTTGCGGATTGAGCGAGTCATAGGATTCATTATGGCGCGGATTGTAATGCCCGTCAGTCACTCCGTCAAACTGTCTGAAGTGGCGGGAGGAGGCGGAGAGGGTCTCGCTTCTTCGGCCATTAAATTAGAGTGAAGAAAGGTTATCCTTCGCGCGTCTAAGTCTCGATGATCGCTGAGACTGAAGAATGGACAAAGTCGCTCGTGGCCGCGGGTAAACGCGAAATCGTGATGAGTGAACGCGAAACTCTGATGACTGAACGCGAAGCCGATGAACGCCTCATCGAATCCTGCCAGAGGGGTGACCGCGAAGCGTTCCGTATTCTCTTCGAAACTCACAAGGACAAAGTTTATAGCGTCACGCTCTACTTCTTCGGTGGCGACGAGGCACTGGCCGCCGACGCGACGCAGCAGGTTTTTCTCAAGCTCTTCACCAGGATCGGACAGTTCCGCCACGACGCGGAGTTCACGACCTGGCTGCACCGGCTCGCGGTCAACGTCTGCCTCGACGAACATCGTCGCCGCCGTCGATTCATTCCGTTTGGCGAGGCGTTCGGGGTCGACGAGCCGCGCGTTAAGAAATCGCCGGAGGAAATCGTCGGGCGGGGCGAGGCCGAAGTTTCGATCCGCGATGCCATTGCCACGCTGAAGCCGAAACTGCGCGTCGCCATCCTGCTGAAATACTTCGAAGAATTGTCATACGAAGAGATTGCTTCAGCGATGAACTGTTCGAAGGGGACGGTCGCCTCGCGTCTCAACCGCGGCCACAAAATCCTCGCGCGACGGCTCGGCCATTTGCGCGCGTCACTATTTCGAGGGGAGTAAATCAAGGATGTTTCGTCAGCATGTCACGACACAGTTATCCGCCTTCGCGCACGGCGAGCTTTCGCACGATGACTCGCAGCGCATTGCGGCACACCTGCGCGACTGCGAGCGTTGCCGGCAAGCCTATGAAGAGATCATACTCGGCGTCCGGCTCGCCGAATCGCTTGCGCTGCGCACGGCCCCGGCTGCGCTGTGGGAAAAGATCGAGAGCGCACTCCCGCCGCCAACGTCGGCGGCTTCATCCGCTACTTCATCCGTGGCTTCATTGTCCGCCGGAGCGACATCACATCACACTGCGCCGCTTGAACCGGAGCATGGGTGGTTACCGTTCGCTCTGAATCATCAACTTCTCGCGGGTGCGGCGGCGATGCTCGTCATCACGCTCGGTCTGGGCGCGTGGTGGTTCAACGGCCCTTCGACCCGCGCCGCGTGGGAGGTGGCAAGGCTGAGCGGCGCGCCGACGATTGACGCAGATCGGATCAACGCGACCGGGCAGCTCGGCATCGGCGAATGGCTCGAAACCGACGAAGCATCGCGCGCGAAGATCAAGGTCGCGGACATCGGGCAGGTCGAGATTGATCCGGGCACACGCGTGCGTCTGGTTGAGACGAAAGCGTCCGAGCACCGTCTGGAGTTGGCGCGCGGGCGGATGCACGCGACGATCTGGGCGCCGCCGCGTCTGTTCTTTGTCGACACGCCGTCGGCGGTCGCGGCTGATCTTGGCTGCGCGTACACGCTCGAAGTTGACGAGCGTGGCCGCAGTCTGCTGCACGTCACATCCGGCTGGGTCGCGCTCGAAACACCTGTCCGCGAGTCGTTTGTCCCGGCGGGCGGCGCGTGCCTGACGGAGCCGGGCACTGGGCCGGGCACGCCATTCTTCGTGGACGCATCCGAGACCTTCCGTCGCGCGCTGTCGCGATTGGATTTCGAGCACGGCGGTGCCGCCGAATCACTTGACATCATCCTCGCCGAGTCGCGAACGCGCGACACTCTCACGCTGTGGCATTTGCTGTCTCGCACTGACGACGCGGCGAGACGGCGCGTGTATGAACGTCTGGCGCAACTCGACGCCCCACCCGCTGGTGTCACACGCGATGGCGCGCTCCGACTCGACCAAACGATGCTCGACGCATGGAAGGATCAGCTTGAGCTTTCGTGGTGGCGCGAATGACCCGGCGGTTTTTTAACGATCATCACCAGCCGTGTGAAAATCTGCCGTGCGAAAGTCTATGGAAGAAAACGCGCCGCGCCGCCGTCCAATCATCGAATCACATGGCGCGAGTCAACGATTGAAATTTTTCTCGAACACACGCGCTTCAACCAACCGGATCACAGACCACATTAGGAGGCTGACAACCAATGACTCGATATGCGCTTCGCACATTGCTATTCGCCGCGGCAACATTCACTTCGATCATGGCTCTTCACCAAACAACGCAGGCCGGGCCACCGCTGCTCTGCCGGCCTTTCGAGATTGACGGCGCTCGCTCGCTGCCGTGGGACGGCCCGCACTGGCGCTCGGTCAAAGCGGACTATCAGATTAATCGTCTGGTCGATGACACGCTGGCGCTGCTGACGCCTGAGACGCCCGTCATTGTGCGGATGGAGACACTGCGCCGGGCGGCGATCTACGCCGTCTGGTCGCTGAACGACCGCGAGGTCGGTTACGTAGCGCGGGACTTAAGCACAGCTAACGAACTACTGTCGCGGCTGAGGGAGCGCGCACGGCAGGCGAATGGACGTCACCAGGCGCTCGCCTTGTTTGACATCGGCTACCTGACGGAGACTTTTAAGCAGGCGGCTCCGGTTATGCAAGAGCGTCACCAGCTCCGCGCATTGCAGCGCGACTTGAAACTCGATGGTGACATTGACGGCTATGCCTCGGTCATCAAAGCCATCGAGATGCGCCGCGGTGATGCGGTGATGGAGTTCGCCGCCGCCATCATCGCTCAACACCCACGTCGCGCCGACCTCCGCGCACACTTACAGAAGGCCGTCGCCGGAGCACCCGATGGATCGCTGCTCGCACGCAACCTCGTCATCCACTTCAACGATCGAGGCAAGAGCGTCGCCGAGCTTCGCGCGCAGTTGGGTCTCGCCAAGAACTGAAGCACGTGCCAAAGGAAGCGAGGAGTGAGGGTCGATGCCTTCACTCCTCGCTTTTTTGTTGCCGCTAACATCCATGAATAGGTGAGGCGGGAGATTGGTTCACATCGCAGACACAGAGGTCACACGGAGAGCACAGAGAAAGGCCGTAACGTTTAGTCCTTTCTGTGTTCTCTGTGTGACCTCTGTGTCTGCGGTGTTAAGTACGTATCCCCATCTCATATGCTCTGATCTAGAACTTCCTTCCTCATGCCCGCCGACACTGTGCTAGGATTCCGAATCGTCACCGACACCTTCATAACAGTCGCTGCTTCTCATCCATCGAGAGCGGCGATACGGGCGATGCAAGATGACAGCACCCATCAAACCGTTTCTGATTGGCGGCGCGTGGCGCACGACCGAGCAACTTCAGGAAGTCCGCGCGCCGTACACCGGCGAGTGTGTCGCGCGCTTCGCCGTTCCTTCGACAAATGATGTTGAAGAAGCAATCGCGTCGGCCTCCGTCGCCGCCGTGGAGATGCGCGCGACGCCACGTCACAAAATTGCCGCCGGGTTGCGCCGCATCGCCGACCAAATCGAGGCGCGGTGCGAAGAGTTCGCGCGCGTGATCGCGATTGAGGCGGGCAAGCCGCTGACCGCCGCGCGCGGCGAAGTTGAGCGTGCGGTCGGGACGTTTACCATCGCGTCCGAAGAGGCGCGGCGCTTCGCCGGCGAATCAATCCCGCTCGACGCACAGGCGCTCGGCGAAGGGCGCGTCGGCTGGACGGAGCGCATTCCACGCGGCGTCATCTTCGGCATTACCCCGTTCAACTTCCCGCTCAACCTCGTCGCGCACAAAGTTGCGCCCGCGCTTGCGTCGCGCAACGCGATTATCATCAAGCCAAGTCCGCGCACCCCTCTGACGGCGTTGCTGCTCGGCGAAGTGTTTCTCGAAAGCAGACTCGCGGCGGGCGCGCTGCAGGTTCTGCCGGCGGACGTATCCGCGGTCGACTTGGTACTGCGCGATGAACGAGTGGCGATGATCTCTTTCACGGGGAGCGCCGAGGTCGGTTGGCGTCTGCGCGAGCGCGCCGGGCGCAAGGTGGTCGCGCTGGAACTGGGCGGCAACGCACCCGTCATCATCGACGAAAATGCAGACGTTGATTATGCCGCCGGGCGCACCGCCACCGCCGCATTCAACCACGCCGGCCAGGTCTGCATCTCCGCGCAGCGCATCATCGTTCATCGTCAAATCGCCGAACGCTTCACCAACTTATTAGTCGAACGCGCACAGAGCCTTCGCATCGGCGACCCGCTTGATGAATCGACGGAGTTATCGGTGATGATCGACGAGGCCGCCGCCGTCCGCGCCGAGAGTTGGGTCAACGAAGCGATCAAGGGCGGCGCGCGTCTGCTGTGCGGCGGGGCGCGACGCGGCGCGCTCTTCGAGGCGACAGTGCTGACAAATGTCCACGGCGAGATGCGCGTCTGCACCGAAGAGGTCTTCGCGCCGGTCGCGACCATTCAACAGTTCGACGATTTCGGCGACGCGCTCGCCGAAGCCAACAACTCACGCTACGGACTTCAAGCGGGCGTCTTCACGCACGACCTGGGGCGCGCGATGCTCGCCTTTCGAACGCTCGAATTCGGCGGCGTGATGATTAATGACGCGCCCGCCTTTCGCGTCGACAACATGCCATACGGCGGCGTCAAGCAATCGGGCGCGGGCCGCGAAGGAGTGCGCTACGCGATGGAAGAGATGACCGAGCCTCGCCTGCTAGTGATCGACCCGATGAGGTGATGACCGATTACAAGTTAAATGCCCTATCCCGAATTTCACTGCTGAGGACGCGAGAGGGCGCTGAGAAATCAAAGACAGCATCATTAATCAGGTCATCATCTGGGTTATGCTCGGCGTCCTCCGCGTGCTCAGCGGTGAATGTATTTTGTCTTCAGTCATAACCGCAGCGAAGTGGCACCCGCAGCATTACATTTTCACCTCGACCACTATTTTCTTTCCACGGAGCAACCGCGATGAACCTGTCGACAATCATTACTAAACTAACGCTCACCCTCTCGCTGACTTCAGTTTTCTTTCTCAATCCGCCCGCAGCGATTCGCCAAACAGCCGGTGGCGCACAGGTCAACGCGACGCAAACAGGCGCGGCGACGACGCTCACGCTCGACGGTTTGCGGGCGCGGGTCACCGTCCGTCGCGACGAACGCGGCGTTCCGCACATCGAGGCCGCCAACGAAGAAGACCTGTACATCGCTCAGGGATTCGTCATGGCGAGTGATCGACTATGGCAGATGGACTTGCTGCGGCGCAGCGCGCGCGGCGAATTGTCAGAGATTTTTGGTAAGGCCGC
>JACDEG010000342.1 GCA_013816505.1 Pyrinomonadaceae bacterium
GGCCGTCGCCGCTGCAACAGATAATAGAGCGCGATGACACCGCCCGGAAGGACGATGCCGATGAGTCCTTTCGCCAGCAGCGCGGCTCCCATCGCGGCGTAGAAAGCGGCCAGCCAACGGCCACTTTTTCCCTTGTCCGTTTCGATTTCGGAAACGAAGAAGCAGGCTAGGGCGAGCGTCACGGTCGCGGTAATCAGCACGTCGAAGCTTGCGCCGCGCGCGAACACGATCAGCCCCGCGCACGTCGCCGACACCGCCGCGACGGCCAGACCGAACGAGCGCATCCCGGCCCCGCCCGCCGCACCCTCGACGCGCCACGCCAGCCAGCCCGTTGTGAATATCGTCAGCAGGCCAGCGCCGGCGGCACCGAATCGTGCCGCCCACTCTGACACGCCGAAGGCCGTGTAGCCCGCGATCATCAACCAATAGAGCAGCGCCGGCTTCTCAAACCACGTCCGCCCGGCCAGCGTCGGCGTGACGAAATCGCCGCGCACGAACATCTCGCGCGCGACCTGCGCGTAACGCGGCTCGTCCGGGCCGAGCAGCGGCGCGCGGCCCAACCCGTACAAATAGACGGCGCATGTGACGACGAGAAGTGAAAGCCAGACGCGCTTGGCAAGCGTCGAATGTTGCAAGTATAGTCACCACGAAAAAGATGTCAGGGTCGGGGATCAACCCGATTCTGTTACCCGCAAACCTAAACTGAAAACGTGAAACTGTAAAACCGTGACGCTACGCACCGCTGTGATCGGCGTCGGCCACCTCGGACGAGAGCACGCGCGCATCCACGCCACGCTCGCCGGAGAGGATCACGCCCGCGCCCCTCGATTTCTTGCCGTCTGTGACCGTGACGAGACACACGTCCGCACCGTCGCCGCGCAACATTCCGTCGAGCGCACCACGGATTGGCGCACACTGCTTGGGCGGGTCGACGCGGTGAGCCTCGCCGTCCCGACCGAGGCGCACGCCGAAATCGCCTGCGCGCTGCTCGACGCGGGCGTTCATGTGCTGGTCGAAAAACCGATTTCGCGCACTCTCGCGGAGGCCGATCAAATGATCGCGGCGGCGGCACGCGGGGGGGCGGTCTTGCAGGTCGGGCAGATCGAACGCTTCAACCCCGCACTCGTCGCGCTGCGCCCGCACGTCCGCGACCCGCTCTATTTCGAGATTCACCGCGTCGGGCAATTCACCGCGCGCTCGCTCGACATCGACGTCGTGCTCGACCTGATGATTCACGACTTAGACATTGTGCAATGGCTCGTCGGCTCGGACGTTGAGGTGACGGAGGTCCACGCGGTCGGCATCCCGGTGCTGACAGACCGAGTTGACGCGGCGAACGCACGCATCGAGTTTGCGACCGGCGCGGTGGCAAACATCACCGCGTCGCGTGTCGGCACCGAGAAGATTCGCAAGATGCGTTTCTTCCAGCCGCATGATTACGTCGTGGTGGATTACGCGACGCGCTACGCCGCGATTAGCAGCCTCGCCGGGTCAGGTATCGGGACCGGCGCGTGGCCGGGCGTCAACGTTCGCCGTTTCGAGATTAACGACACCGAACCGCTGCGCGCCGAGATTGAAGCTTTCCTTTCAGCTGCCGAAAACGGCGAGCCATCGCCGGTCACCGGCGAAGACGGGCGACGCGTGCTGGCGCTAGCGCTTCGCACACTCGAACGGATTCATCAGCACACCGTTCGTTCGGGCTTAAGCGCGCTCCGGATACTTCCGGCCCGCGACGACCACTCCTGAACGCTTCGGACACTTTCACGGCGACCAGATGATGACGGATTCATCGATTCCTTTTGACGAGACTGTTTCAGCGTATCTGCGCGAGCGCGTCGCGCTGAATGACTTCCCTTCCGCCGTCTATCTCGTCGCCGAACAAGGCCGCGTCATGTTGGCCGATGCCATCGGCGACGCAGTGCGCCAGCCGCAGCGTCATGCGGCGACGATTGAAACCGTCTACGACCTCGCATCGCTGACCAAACCGCTCGTCACCGGCCTGCTGCTCGCGCTGATGTCCGAGCGCAGGCAATTGGGACTCGATCACCCGGTCGCACATCACCTCGCGGAGTTTTCCAGCGACGACAAGCGCGACATCACCATCCGTCAATTGGCGACTCATACATCGGGACTTCCCGCTTGGCGTCAACTCGCCGTGCTGACCGAAGGAGAGAGCGCGCGCGCGGGTCAGGTGATCGCCGCGCAAGCTTTGGATTACGCACCGGGCACGCGCGTCGTCTACAGCGACCTCGGTTTCATCACGCTCGGTTGGCTGCTTGAAAAGATCGCCGGCGCGGGACTCGCCGAAATCGCTCGGCGAGAGATTTCCGAACCGCTTCAATTGCGACGCACTTATTTCAATCCACCCGCATCGATGAAATCCGAGATTGCCGCGAGCGAGTCCGACGGCAACGCTTACGAACGAGGGATGTGCAAAGGTGACCTGGTCGCGTACACCTCTCCGCGCTGGCGCGCGCGACCGATCTGGGGCGAGGTGCATGACGGCAACGCCTTTTTCCTTGGTGGCGCGGCAGGTCACGCCGGTCTCTTCTCGACAGCGGCGGAAGTCCTGCGGCTCGCTCGGCAGTTCATCGCCAGTCGCTCAGAATTGCTCGCGCCGGAGACGTGCGCGCTGTTTCGCGCTAACATGACGGAGGGACTCAACGAAGCGCGTTCGCTCGGCTGGCAGTTGGCGGCGACGACGGACTCGACGGCGGGGGCGGCACTCGCGCCCGACAGTTTCGGGCACCTCGGCTTCACCGGCACCAGTTGCTGGATCGACGCAGCGCGCGAACGAATCTACATCCTGTTAACTAACCGCACGCACGACCACACGCTGCCGTTCGTCAACATCAACGGCGTGCGGCGAATGTTCCACACGCTCGCTACCGACGCGCTCGTGGGAAGCGTCCCCGGCGCGGCTCGTTAGAAACGAGCGATGAGAAGCGAAGGAGGAATCTTTGATGAGTCTGACAATACTGAGCAATGATCGGCGCCGGGCTTTCAATCCGCGGCGCGTGTACGATGCGGTGGTCGTCGGTTCAGGTGCGGCGGGCGGGATGGCGGCGCACGTTCTGACCTCGCAGGGATTGAATGTGCTGCTGCTTGAGGCCGGGAAGAAGCTCGACCTTGACCGCGAGTTGAAATCAACCGAGTGGCCCTACGAGCACCCGCGCCGCGGGCGAATGCCGTTCGATTCGCACGCCCTCACACTGAACGAATACACCATCCGGCAACCGCCCTACGCCAAAGGCATGGGCGCGCGTCACGTCTACTCTTACGTTCAGGGGTGGGGCGGGTCGGACTACAGCAAGAACATCGTCGTCGACGAGCGCGACCACCCTTACACCGGCACCAACTACGCATGGGTTCGCGCGCGCTGTCTCGGTGGCAAGACTAACATCTGGGGGCGACTCGCGTTGCGACTCTCTGACTACGACTTCAAAGCGAAGACTCGTGACGGCTACGGCGAAGACTGGCCGCTCTCTTACAAAGACATCGCGCCCTACTATGACCGCGTCGATCTGTACCTCGGAATCTCCGGCGAGCGAGAGAACCTGCCACACCTGCCCGACAGTCTTTTCCAGCGCCCGACGAAACTCAACTGTGCGGAGATGATGCTGCGCCGGGGCGTCGCCAAAATGGGGCACACGCTGACGCCGTATCGCGCGGGCGTGACCACCGACGGCCTCAAACACAACAAGTATCGGACCCGCTGCTACGGTCGGGGCGCGTGCAGCCGTCGCGCCGGCGGCTGTGACATTCACGCCGCATTTGATTCACCGACCGGGCTGATCTATCCCGCGCTCGACACCGGCCACCTCACGCTGCGCACCAACTCGACCGCCTACGAAGTTCTGGTTGACAATCAGACCGGCAAGGCGCGCGGCGTCGCCTTCGTCGACACGATCAGCGGCACGCCTTACGAGGCGCGGGCGAAAGTCGTAGTGCTCGCCGCCTCGACGCTTGAATCCGCCCGGTTGTTGCTGCTGTCAAAGTCGCCGACATACCCGAACGGAATCGCCAACTCGAGCGGTCATGTTGGGCACAACTTCTGCGAACACATGATGGGACCGGGGGTGACGGGCTTCGTCAAAGAACTTGCCGGACGCGAACGCACACTTGACGACGGGCGGCCCGGCGGCTTTTACATCCCGCGCTTCCGCAATCTCGCCGAACGTCACTCGAAATTCATCCGTGGCTACGGCTTCGAAGGCGGCAGCGGGACGACGATGTTTCCGAGCCGCGCCGCAGAGACGGCGGGCTTCGGCGCAAGCTATAAGAAAGCGGTGCGCGACAACGCCGGGGCATTCATCACGATGGGCGCGTTTGGCGAAGTGCTCCCCCGCTACGAGAACTTCGTAGACATTGATCCGGCGACGAAAGACCGCTGGAAGATCCCCGTGCTCCGTTTTCACTACCGCTTCGGCGACAACGAAAAACGAATGGCCGAAGACATGGTCGACGCCGCGCGCGAGATGTTCGAGTCGGCCAAGATCGAAGTCATCGGCGTCGACCGCGAGATGCTCCCCGAAGGATGGTCGATCCACGAACTCGGCACGGCACGCATGGGCGACGACCCGAAGACCTCCGTGCTGAATCAATTCCAGCAGTCGCATGACGTGAAGAATCTCTTCGTGGTCGACGGCAGCAGCCACGTCAGCGCCAGTTGCCAGAACCCGACATGGTCGATCATGGCCCTGTGCTGGCGCTCGTGCGACTATCTTGTCGACCAATTCAGGAAGGGCAATCTGTAAGTAAGAGAGAGTTCGGCAAAGGGAATTCACAGTCACCCGACATGTCATGATCGAGGCAACGAAGTTCGATGTCAGACGCTCAAACCGAATGGAGGCCGCAAGCAACGGTCCTCGAACCGGACTTGTGTGGCTTTTCACTCGCGAGTAGGCGGTGGGCCGGCGACGACCGAAACTTTCCTGTCACGCTCTGAAGCCTGAGGCTTTCGTTGATGCGTTCAACTCTATTGAGGACGATACTGACATTCATTACACTGGGCGCGCTCGTCGTGCCGCCGCTCAGCTTCGCACAAGATCAACCGCCCCCACATCAACAGACGCGACCGCGCCGCGTCAGCGACCGGGACGCAGTCAGCGAACAAGCCAGGCCTCAAGTCTCGATCCCGACTTCTACGTTAACAACTAATTCTGAAACGCGACGCCGCAGCGAGCCGATGATGAGAATCGGGCTGGCGACCGATGCGCGGGCGGCGTCAATTTCGACCACCAGCCAACTCGTCACTACGTCCGAAGACGGCGCCTCGTCGCAGACGCTCGGCGTGGCGCGTGTGCGCATCGAACCGCGCGTGCTGTCGCCCTACCCTTCGACGAGCGCGCCGAGCGAAAGCATTGATGAAGCGCGAAGCGACCCACCACGCCGCACACGCGACCCGGCGCCGGAAGACTCCACGTCGGAGAGCATCACGCAGGCGAGCACCGCACCCACGAACACCGCGCCGGCAAACGTCACGCAGGCGAGTAGCACGCGGGCAACAAGGGTCATCAGCGAACCGGCGCGAACCGCACCGGCTCCGCGCGCGTCAAAGGAAAGCAACGTGCGTCTGGCGGCGCGTCCCGCCCCGGCGCTGTTGATGCGTGCGGCGATGGTCTACGGCGGCGGGACGGTGCCGCTGTTGCAAGCGCGCGTGCCGCTTACCTTTTCTTCCACAGATGAACAACTTCATTCCGTCAAGTTCAATGACAAACCTTACCGCGGACGCCTCGAAGTGTTCGCCAACGAGCGCGGCACGCTGACCATCGTTAACGTCGTCGGCTTGGAAGACTACGTGCGCGGCGTCGTCCCGAACGAGTTGTCGCCGGGCGGCCATCCTGAGCTTGAAGCGCTGAAGGCGCAGGCCATCGCGGCACGGACCTACGCGGTGAACCGCCGCGGGCAGTTCACCGCGCAGGGCTTCGACATACTGCCGACGACTCGCTCGCAGGTTTACGGCGGGCGGCAGACTGAACACCCGCTGAGCGACCGCGCTGTGCTCGAAACCGCGGGACTCGTCGCCACCTTTGAGGGCGAACCGATCAACGCGCTCTACACCTCGACGTGCGGCGGACGCACCGAGCACGCGGAAAACATCTTCGGTGGCGAGGCCGTCCCGTACCTGCGCGGGCGCGAGTGCGCATACGAGGGCCGCGATGCTTTCGCCCCGTTCACCGTTCGCACGTCACGCGAGCATGCACACTTGCGCGACCCTGCGCATGCTACCAGTGCGCGTGACGCGGCGCTCCTCGCCGTCCACAACTTTAAGCTGCCCGCGCGGCTCACCGATGAATGGCTCGCCGCGCCAATCGGCGACGACGAAGTGCGCGCGTGGCTGATTGATGTCGCGTCCCTCTCCCACCAGCGGGCGCCGGTGATCAGTGCCGACGTGACCCGTCCGCCGGGATTCAGCACCGCGCTCGCCCTCGCGACTTATGGCGAGAGCCGCGGTGATGTGCTCTTGAACACCACCGACGTTGATTACACACTGGCCTTCCGCGACGCGAATGAAATTCCAGCCGCGCACCGCGCCGACGTGGCGCTGCTGGTCCGCGACGGGCATCTCGCGCTTTATCAGGACGCCACGCTGCGACCGCGTGTGGCGATGTCGCGAGGGCACGTGCTGCGAACGCTGGCGCGACTGCTCGAAGCGCGCGGCTCTTTTCGATTACAAAAGGCGTTGGCGAGACCAGCGGTAAGCGGCGCGCTGACGCTGCGCGATAAGAAAGCTTCGGGCGAGCGAAGATTCTCGTTGAACGCCACGGCCTTTCTGTTCCGCGCGTTCGGCGAGATTCTCTACGCGGCGCGCGAAGTGACGTTGGTCGGCGGCGAGCCAGTGACG
>JACDEG010000343.1:0-4628 GCA_013816505.1 Pyrinomonadaceae bacterium
ACGCAGCCGTTTCCGCCGGGCAAAAATCCGGACGACCACACGCGACAATAAGAGCAAGGATGAAGTCGGAAGGATGAGGGACGAAGCGATGAGAAATGAAGAATTCAGAGCGGTGAATGAAAGGCAGGAAGCTGTTGTTTTTCATTCATCATTTAACATTCCGTGCGTCTCGTTCGCTTTCATCCTTCGTCCTTCATTCTTCATTCTTGCGCTCAGTATGGCGCTATCGGCGGGCGGGTGCGGCGGCGAATGGTCATCGTCGCGCTCGACTGCTTCTTACACGGCTTCTGCCACCCTGCCCGCGCTGCCCGCCGCCGCGCCGCTCGAAGCCGGCGACAAAGCCAACGAGACGGCGATTCGCTTTCTCGAACAGCGGGTCAAGAGCGACCCGGATGATTTCAGCGCGCACAACAAACTCGCCGGCTATTATCACCTGCGGCTGCGCGAAACGGGCGATTTGAACTATCTCGATTTGGCCGCCCGCGCTGCCCGCGCTTCGCTGGCGTCCGTGCCGGAGGCGCGAAACGCGGGCGGCCTCGCCACGCTCACGCAGTCCGAATTCGCGGCGCACGACTTCGCCGCCGCGCGCGATCACGCGATGCAACTGGCCTTACTTGCGCCGGGCAAGAGTTACCCCTACGGGATGCTCGGCGACGCGCTGCTTGAACTGGGCGAGTACGAAAAGGCCGCTGACGCCTATCGACAGATGGAGCGGCGAGCGGGCGGCATCAGCGAAAGCACCGAGACACGGCAGGCTCGTCTGGCACAACTTCGTGGCGACAGCGCGGGCGCGCGGCGTCACTTCACACGCGCGCTCGTACTCGCGCTCGATCTGCCGCTTCCGCCGCGCGAGACCGTCGCCTGGTGTCGCTGGCAACTCGGCGAGACAGCTTTCTCCACCGGCGACTACGAAACGGCGGAGCGCCACTACCGCGACGCGTTGACGACGTTTCCTGATTACTACCGCGTGCTCGCTTCATTGGGGCGTGTCCGCATCGCGAGGGGCGACCTCGCTGATGCTATCGAACAATACGAACACGCCACCCGCCGCCTGCCCGATCCGGAGTTTGTCGCCGCGCTCGGCGATCTCTACAAGCTCGCGGGGCGCGAGAAAGAGTCAGCCGCGCAGTATGCGCTGGTGGAAAAGATCGGACACCTCAGCGCCGCAAATGGCGCGCTCTACAACCGCCAACTAGCGCTCTTTTACGCCGACCACGACATGAAGGCCGAAGAAGCCTATGCGAACGCGGTCAAGGAATATGAAGTGCGGCGTGACATCCACGGCGCGGACGCGTTGGCGTGGACGGCGCTGAAGGCGGGCAGGATTAACGAAGCCCAAACGTTCATCAAGGCCGCGTTGCGGCTCGGCACGCGCGACGCAAAGCTCTTCTATCACGCGGGGATGATCGCCCGCGCCGCCGGGGACCAAACCTCCGCTCGCGATTACCTCAAGCGCGCTCTCGCGCTCAATCCGCGATTCGATCCGTTGCAGTCTATAATCGCCGTGAAAGCCCTCGAGAAATGAATTTCACCACGAGATTTATGAGAATAATGACACGGCTACGGATCGCTTTAACGTTGCTCATCATGACGGGCTTCCTTCTCGGAGCGCCGGGCGCAACCGCGGCGCAGGCGAACGCCACCAAGACGCTTTCCGGGCAAATTATTTCATCGCAATCGTCGCGCGACGAAGTGGTGGCGGGCGCGTCTGTGATCGTGCGCTCCGCGTCTGGCGAGCAGCGGGCGGTGAGCGATGCGGAAGGCAACTTCCTTATCGCTGTCCCGGATGGCGCTTTGACGCTGAGAGTTGAGGGGAAAAACCTTAAGCCCCTGGAAAGAATAATCGGCGCGGGCGAGGCGATAGAAAATCTAAGAATCGGAGTCGAATATGTCATCCCGCCGATCCACGAGAATGTGGTCATCGTCTCGACCGCGCTTGAACCCGCCATCGAGCGGCGCAATGACGCGATTTATAAGAACACGCTCTTCGCCAGAGACGACCAGATTCTTTTCACGCTCAACGGCGGCATCAATGCCGGTCAGCACGAAGGCGGCGGCAAATCTCTGGAGGTGCGCCGCTTCGGGTTCAACCTCGACCACGGCGGCTTGAACGGCGGTCTCAAGATTCTCGTGGACGACGTGCAGCAGAATCAGAGTACACAGGGACACGGCCAAGGCTACCTCGGTCAACTGAAAAGTCTCTCGCCCGAACTCGTCGAGGACGTTGACATCATCAACGGGCCGTTCAGCGCACAGTACGGCGACTTCTCCGGTCTCGGCGTCGTCCACATCCGCCAGCGCGAGTCCTTGCCTAATCCGCTCACCATGCGTTTTCAGGGCGGCTCCTTCAACACCTTCCGAACGTTTCTCGCTTACAGCCCCGAACTGAAAAATGCCGATTCCTTCATCGCCTACGAAGGCTCGAACACTGACGGGCCTTTCATCAACCCGCTGCGCTATCGCCGCGACAACCTGACCGCCAACTACACGCGGCGTCTTGGCGAAGGGGAAGCCATGGGCTTCAAATTCAACGTCGGTCGCAACAATTTCTTCGCTTCGGGACAGATTCCGCTTGACGAAGTGGCGGCGGGGCAACTCGACCGTTTCGGTTTCCTCGACCCGTTCAACGGCGGTCGCATCCGCACCGGCGTCTTCAGCACTTACTACCGGAAGGCAGGGGAAGCAGGCAACACCTTCAAGATCGACGGCTTCGTGTCGCGCTCGCTCTTCGATCTGTGGTCGAACTTTACGAACTTCCTCGACGACGACCTGACCGTGGTTGACGAAAACGGCGACGGCTTCGACGACGACGACCCGACCGACATCCCCGGACTGATCGGCGACGAAATCCAGCAGCATGATTCGCGCTTGCAGCAGGGCGTCAATGTTCAGTACCTGCAACCTTACAAGCTGTTCGGGCAGCAGGCGCTCTTAAACGTCGGCGGCAATTTCCTCGCCAGTCAAATCAACGTCGGACTGTCGCGCTCGATTGAGCGACGACCCATCAGCGCCGTCACACAGGCGCAGGCGAACGTGATTAACTTCGGCGGTTACATTCAGCAGAGTCTCGACCTCTTCCAGGGTCGCGTTCGTGTCGAAGGCGGGTTGCGCTACGACTATTTCCGCTTCGATGCCGACGGCTTCAACGTCTCCAGAGTCGCGGGCGGCTTCAACCCGGCCTTCGGCGGCACGAGAGGCACGTCGCGCTTCCAACCCAAAGCCGCCATCTCCTACACGCCTGCGGACAAAGCTCCGGTCACCGTCTATTTCAACTACGGTCGCGGTATCGCCAGCCAGGACGCGCGCGGCGTCGTCGGCGGCTTCATCTCGGATGAGCAGGGCAGCACCGGGTCGCCCGCACCGAACAGCCCCGGCATCAGTTCCGGTCCGCCGGTCTCGACCACCGACTTCTACCAACTCGGCACGTCACACAACACACGCCGCATCTCGGTCAGCACCGACCTCTTCCTGATCGACCAATCGAATCAACAAGTCTATATCGCCGACGACGGCAGCATCGAATTTGCGGGGCCGAGCCGCACTTACGGCGGCGAACTAAAATTCTCCGGCGCGTTGATGCGCCACCTCTCCGTTAATGGTGGGCTGACGCACGTCGGCAACTCTTTCTTTCGCGGCACCACTCCGCGCATCTATGTTGACAGCGCCCCACACACGGTCGGCAACGGCTCACTGACGGTGTCGAACCTGCGCGGCTTCAACGGCTCGCTCCGCTACCGCTACATCAGTAATTACCGGCTCGACGGCGAAGACGTACGAATCCGCGCCTCCGGTCACGACGTGGTTGATTTGAGCGTGAGTCGCCTGGTCAAACGCCGGATCGAACTCAATCTCAATATCGACAACCTCTTCAACAAACGCTACTTCGAGACGCAGAACTTCTACGAGTCGCGGACGAGAGCCGGCGACCCGATCCTCTCGCGCATCCACGCCACACCCGGCTATTCGATTGGCGTGACGGGTGGGGTCACGTTCCGCTTCGGAGAGAAGTAATGTCATGCACAATAGAACCCAGCGATATTTAATGCGCCACGCGGCAGCGCGCCGCCGCGTCGCCGCGATGATCCTCGCGGCCTTCATCTTCAACGTTAGTTTCGCTACGGCGACGCTGACCCATCCCCTCGGCAACTTTACCGTTAATCATTTCGCACGCCTTGATGTCGGCTTCGAGCGCATCGGCATGCGCTACGTCGTCGATCTGGCCGAGATTCCCGCCTTTCAGGAGATACGAGCCGCAGACGTCGACGGGGACGGCTCGACTTCGGTCGCGGAGCTTGAAGCGTATCTGGAGCGGATGGCCGGAAAGTATGTCGACGGATTAGTGCTGAGTGTTGATGGCACGCGCATTCCGCTCAAGCTCACGACGAAAAAGGTCACGACGCCTGCGGGCGCGGGCGGCCTCCAGACACTGAGAGTTGAATGTGACTACGAAGGCACGGTGCCCTCAGCCGGAGCGCGCGGGACGCACCGGCTGCGTTTTGAGAACACTAACCATCGAGATCGGACGGGCTGGCGCGAGGTCGTCGTCCGTTCGGCTTTTGGAACCGCTGTCTTCGACAGTTCCGCCTACGGCAATGGAGTGACCGATGAGATCAAGGCTTACCCGGAGG
>JACDEG010000343.1:4638-6834 GCA_013816505.1 Pyrinomonadaceae bacterium
GGATATGCTCGCCGCGCCGCTCGACGAGCGTGTCGCGGAATTGTCATTCGCGCGAGGAGAGGCGCCGGCCAGCGCGTCTGCGCTGCTCACGCGCGACGGTCGTCCGGCGGGCGGGTCACGCGACCGGCTCGCCGAACTGATTGCGGCGCCGGAAGTGACACCGGCGGTGGCGCTGCTCGGATTGTTTATTGCGATGGCGCTCGGCGCGCTGCATGCGTTTTCGCCAGGTCACGGTAAAACGGTTGTCGGCGCGTATCTCGTCGGGTCGCGAGGCACGCCGCGGCACGCCGCTTTTCTCGGCCTGACGGTGACGATCACGCATACGTTGGGCGTCTTCGCGCTCGGACTGGTGACGCTGTTCGCGTCGCAGTACGTCGTTCCCGAACGCCTCTTCCCCGTCCTCAGCTTCGTGTCTGGCGGAATCGTGGTGATGATCGGTTTGAGCCTTTTTGTTCGCCGGCTGCGCGCCGCGCTCGGTCATGCCGGGCACGCGCACCAGGATCACCATCAACATGATCACATGCACGGCGATCATGCTCATGCACACGATCATCCACCTCACGAGCATTCCCACCACGATCATTCCCATCCTGAGCACTCACATCACGAGCATGGCGGCGATTCTTCGGCGGCACATTCGGATGTGCATTCACACGGCGGGCGCGCGCATTCGCATTTGCCGCCGGGGGCCGATGGCGCTCCGGTGAGTTGGCGCAGTCTGCTCGCGCTGGGCATCTCCGGCGGACTCTTGCCGTGTCCCTCGGCGCTCGTCGTTTTACTCTCGGCGATCTCGCTGCACCGCGTCGGCTATGGCCTGCTGCTCGTCGTAGCCTTCAGCCTCGGACTGGCCGCCACGCTGACCGCCATCGGCTTGGCCTTCGTTTATGCGGGACGTTTCATGAAGCTCTCGGCAACTTCATCTTCCAGCCGCCTCGTGCGTGCGCTACCGGCGGTCAGCGCGTTCGTCATCATGTGCGTCGGCATCGTGGTCTGTTATGAAGCGCTTGCCCAAGCGGGATTTCATCCGTTCGCATTCATGGATTCGGCTGCCGCCGTCGGCGGAGAGCCCGCCGCGAACGGTGCACCGGCGCTCGCTTCAATGGGCGCGATGGCCGTGCTCGGGCTGGGACTTGTCTTCGGCCTTAAACATGCGACCGAAGTCGATCACGTCGTCGCCGTCTCAACCATCGTCAGCGAGCATCGCAACATCACACGCGCGGCGGTGGTCGGCGGCTTGTGGGGCGTGGGCCATACGGCGTCGCTCGTCATCGTCGGCGCGATAGTGCTGGCCCTGCGCGTTGCCATTCCGGAGTGGGTCGCCCACTGGTTGGAATTCAGTGTGGCGTTAATGATCATCGGGCTTGGCGCAAACGCTCTCGTGCGGGCGCTGCGCCGGCGCACAGACGTTCACCTGCACACGCACCGTCATGACGGCGCGACCCATTCGCACGTTCACTTTCACGAGACTGATGCCGAACACGACGAGCCTGTGGCCGCCCACTCGCACGCCGTCACGCGCGTCGGATTCAAGCCGCTGATCGTCGGCGCAGTACACGGCCTCGCAGGCTCCGCAGCACTCACGCTGCTCGTACTGACGCAAACCGAATCCGTCTGGCTCGGTTTGCTCTATCTCACGGTCTTCGGCCTCGGGTCGGTCGTCGGCATGATGTTGATGTCCGGCCTTGTCGGTCTGCCCTTTGCGTTCAGCGCACGCAAGCTCAACAGCATTCACCACAGCTTACAAACAACAGCAGGAGCTTTGAGTATCGCCTTTGGGCTTTGGTACGCCTACGAGACCGGCATCACGAGCGGACTTCTCAGGGCATTTTTGTAGAAAGGTTGCGGGGCGACTAAATGTAGTCGCGACCGAACGAAACGGCGAGCGCGTCAGTCATGCGCTCACCACGCAAACATGGAGAAGTATATGAGGAAATTTATAAAGTTCGCTGCCATGACAATGGCCGTGATGCTGATGGTGATGATAGTCGCGCTCACGGGGAGTTTCGCCGCCAATCATCGCGAAGCGCCGATTACAGCGCTCGACCTTCTGGCCGGCTCTGTTGCAAGAAATAAGCAGGTTGCAAAAAGTATTTCGGTATTAAGAACTTATCAGAGCCTGTAAACACGGGGAAGTTGGTTTCCATAATTCCTAAAATCAATAGACATTATCTGGAATAAGGTTTAATAGGTTAAACT
>JACDEG010000015.1 GCA_013816505.1 Pyrinomonadaceae bacterium
GCGCGCGCGAGCGTGTCGCGTGCGCCGCCTGCCGGGGGCTTGTCCGATCAGGGTAGGGTGACGTTCTGTGACCGTGAGAACGTGCCGCCGGTGTAGGTGCCGCGGAGGCGCAACAGCCTGGTCTGGCCGGCCGACCCTGGGTTAGCGAAGGTGACGGTCGCGGTGCCGGACTGACCGGGAGCGAGCGTCGAAGGTGACACGCTTTGCGGGATCGGCGTGCCGTTGACCGCGCCGAGCGAGGCCTGAGTGAGCGCGACGTTATTGACGGTGACGACGCCCTGGTTCTGGACGTTGACGGTGGCGACGACATTGCTGCCGCTGCGCGTGAGCGAGGTGGTGGTCACCAGCCGCACGATGCTGCAACTCGTGTTGCAGAGGCGGGACGAACCGAAGACGGAGATCGTGTCTATCCTCATACCGGCGTTTGGGGGAACGAAGCACGAGTCATACCCGGTACGCCATTTGAACTGCACGGTTTGGCCGTTGGCGCTGGCCGGCAGGTTGACCAGCGTGTTGATGAATCCGCCGGAGTTGGCGGTCCAAGCGGCTCGCCCGGATAGAGGATTACCCGGGTCTACAGCCAACGCTCCGTTGTACCCGCCGGTGACGAAACTGCCGCCCGCGGCGATGATGTCCTGGAACGCCCCGCCATTGACGCTGATTTCCAGCGCTCCACCATCGAAGCCCCCTTCGAGGTTGTAGAAGTTTCTGAAGCTCAGTTGCACAGATGGGTTGGTCCCATCTGACGGCGGATTCGGAATCGCGACGGGCTGTGAAGTTAGATCAGCGCCGCCCTGGCCGCCGGCACAGGTAGCGAGGTCCCCTTGGACGTCGGCAACTGTCGCGGCAGAATTTGGCGCCGTGTCGCTAAACGCACTGGTCGTTGTCCACGCTTTACCACCGGGCGCGGTAAAGAGCGTGGACCAGCCGACAGGCAGCGCCGGCGGGGTCTCATCGTCGAAGTTCTCAGTGAACGCCGGGGCTGTGTCGACGATTGGTCCCAGCGTGAAGGTGAAGCTCACTGTGCCGAGATTGTTTGATCCATCCGACAACTGGAAGGTTAATGTGATTGTGCTGCCGCACGCACCGTTAGCCGTGAATGAGAAGCTTCTTGATGCCGTCGCACCCGAAGCGACAGCGCCATAGCTCTCAGAACTACTACCCTGTGAACCGCTCGGCGCAATCACACCGCCCGATTCCAGCAAGGTCGCAGTGAGGTTTGACGAACTGGCGGGGCCGACGTTTTGCAGCGTGAGGCTGACGGTGACGCGTTCGCCGGGATCAATTGAATTGTTGGCCGGCGGGCAACTCTCGTTAACCAGCGCCACGCTCGCGTTGCGGATCACCGCTTGTTGTTGTCCGGGCAGTGAAATCTCGTAGATGCCACGCCCGTGTGTCGCGGCGCGCAGGATACGCTGAGCGTTTGCAATCTCCAGGTCGAAGACGGCGACGCGCGGCAGGCCGGCGCTAAACGCACTCCAATTTGCTCCCGCATCGATTGAACGAAAGATGCCGACATCGGTGCCCGCATAAATAGTGTTCGGGTTTAGCGGATCGACGATGACGACGTCTACTGGAATGTCGGGAATACCACTTCCGGCTGGCACCCATCCATCTGCGGGCGTCACGCTACCATCGACTAGACCCGCTAGATTAGTAGTCTTCCAGACATGCTGACCATCCGGAACTCCGAAGCCGCCGAATGAGACATAAACTGTGTTGGGGTTAGTTGGGTCTATCGCTACTCGTGTGGCGGGTTTAAGAGCCGTGAAGTTTGGACTGGTGATGTCAACCAGCGTATTGGACCCCGTCGTCGTCGCGAAGACGCTTCGGTTCACTCCAATCAGATTGTTCCTCAACCCCACCACTCGCACATTGTCATTCCCCGTGAAAATGTCAATCGTGGTGATCACCACGCCTACATCCGCAGGATTTGGAGGACTAGGCAGCGGGCTGAGAGGCCCTTGGCTGACGAGCTGCATCGTCGTGCCTCTATCTCTGGATCGATAGAGACGGTCCGAGCCGTAGTAGACCGTATTTGAAATACCAACGGAATCAGCCGTGTCTGGCCCCAGGTCCATCGGCGCGTAGAAGAGAACATTGTCAGCGCAGCGAATGCCGGTCGCAGTGCAGTTGAGAAACTGCCAGCCGCCGTCCTGCGCCTGATTAATGTTAAAGACGCGGCCATAACCGACAATGTTGTTTCTCTGGTTGAAGTAGGTGTGGTACATCGTCACGTTGGTCGTGTCGCCGGCGGTTTGATCGATGAGAGCATAACCGCCATCGCCAAAGTCGCAACGCCTCCACGTGCCGTCCGGCTGCAAACAATTGGTGCCGTTGTCCTGTGTGCCGCCAATCGTAAAGAACCGGTCAAACGGATGCAGCGCGATGTCCTGAAACTGCGTGGCGCTAAAATCCATGTTATTGCGGCTGATCCAGTTGTCGCCCGCGTCGTTTGATCTCCAAATTCCACCGTCGTTGCCGGTGTAGACGACATTAGGGTTCGACGGAGCGAATGCCACGGCGTGCTCATCGGCGTGTAATCCGATATCGTCGCGGATGAAGGTGTTGCCGTCAACCGACCTCTTCATGACGTCTTGGCAAGTGCCTCTAGCCGAGCCGCCCAACTGTATCGTCAGGTTGTTCGGATGCACATCGATGGCGATGTCGTAAAAGCACTGACCGCCGCAAAACCCTTGCGAACCGGCAAGGAAATTTACCCCAACAACGGGAGCGCCGCACACCCCTCCGGGGCAACCCTGCCAAGTCTGCCCACCATCAAGCGACCTTCTCACCAACCCAAGTTGTCCGCTGGTCGCACACGGGGCTCCCGGCGAATCGCCGGTTGCTGCCAGTACTGTAACAATTGCTGGTAACGGCCCACCGCCGTCGGGGTCCAGCTTATTAATCGCCAACTCTGCCCGGAATCCATCTACCTGTAACGTTCGCGTAAAGGTCGGCGCGGCGGCCAGCGCGTCACCGGTACGATAAATCCCGCCACCGTCAGCAATAGTTGCAAGCACGGTGAGGAGCAGAACGTTCGGATTGCCCGGCTCAGATATCATGTCAACGGTATTGCGATCTTGGGCAGCCACTCCCTGAATAGCGAGCTTCGTGAATGTGGGAGTGGCGGCCTGCGCGTCGGTTGAGCGAAAGATACCGCGGAGCGGAAGGATGACCGGCCCGGAACTAGGATTAGTGCCAGTTGCGGAAGTCGTGCAGACGAAGAGAGTTTCACTGCCGGCCACCGCCGGATTAGTATCGGCCAGCAATATCTCACCGACAGCGCGATTGTTGAATTGGCCGAGACCGAACGGTCCTTCGACCGCCGGCGCGGTCTCGGCGTTCCTAATTCGATAAACTCCGCGCCCGATAAAACTATCAGCGGAAAGATTCGGCTCACCTGTGCCGACGAACACTGTCGTCGTGTTGGCCGGATCGATGACGACGGCCCCAATGGCTAACGACGAGCCGGAGCCTGGCGTTGACGCGTTCTCAATATCCATCAACTGCGTCCAGTTCACGCCGCCGTTGAGCGACCGGTAGAGACCGCCCTGCGCCGTGCCGACATATACAATGTCAGGGTTGGTCGGATGAATGGCGATAGATATGGTACGCCCGCTGACAGGATCCGTCCTGTCGCTCGTTTGGCCATTCGGGATCGGACTGGGACCAAGCGGCGTCCATTCCGTTTCCGAAATTAGCTGTGCCAGTCCTGATAATCTGATCCCCTGTTTTCGTGCCGACGGTCCCTCCTGACGGTTCATCAACTCGATTGCTGCGTCGCGCTTCTCGCCGGCATTCTCATCGGGTAAGCCGCGCAGCATGTTGATATGTTCGGCACGCTTTTGAAGATAATCCTGCTTATTAATCTGACCTTGCAGGAAGGGCGGCAGATCCGGGTCCTCTCCGGCATCTGGGTCTCCACTAACGGTTGTGACTTTGCCCTTTTGTGTCTGAGCTTTAACTTCCTGAGCCTGCTGGTCATTTGGAAGTGAGGGTTTTGCTTTAAGAGGCGCTTGACGGCTGACGGCATTTCCCGGGTTGCCGTTTTGACTTGCCACCCGTGGTGTCAAATCCCACAGCATTAAGAATAATGCAGCGGCGATGGCAGAAAGCAGCATCCATCTGGCATTTCTCTTCATTTTGTTGCCCTCCTTAAGGGGTCGTTCAGTTAGGCTGGTGAGTCAAATTGAGTGCGTTCGACGGCGGACTGGTTCTCTAGTAACAAGCTACCGAGTAGCATTAACAAAAGTGTTTGAGTCGAAAGTCGTCAGTGCCAAACGAAGCGAACTCAAACGGAACTTGACAACTGAAGAGCTACGCAAGCGTTACCGCTCGTGTCAGAAGCCGCAAGAGAAAGCGCGCTGGCACGCTTCCTACTTTGATTTCAAAAAAACGCTGTGGCTTCGAGGCCACGCGGCGTGTTGAATGGGCTAGCTCTTGGAGCACACTTCGAGTTCACTGCGGATTGGTCTTCTTTTTGAGTGGTTTCTTGATCGCCGGCATCTCTGCCGGGTCGATGTGTTCCGGTATAATTTCTTTTGGCGGACCCGGTTCCCGGTCCGTCGGGTCCAGGATTAACGCCGGCGTTTCCCTCACTGGCGATTCACGTCCGTCCGGTTTGGTGGGTTCTGTGGATGGTTGCGTCATACATTCATTCCGTTTCGTGGTGCGACGCGGTTTGCGAGAGCGTCTCTTGCCAGTTGCACTCTGCCCGGTCTGAGGCCCGGTTGAAGCCTTTGTAGACTGCGCGCCCGCGTCTCTGTTCTGTGCAAACAAGAAATTCTCGAAGTTCAAAGCGGAAAAGAGAGCCAGAACGATTACAATAAATTTTCTTGTCACTATATTCCCCTTTCACGAAACGTACACATCTCGATTCATAACTCATGCTATGCGACGGCAATTTGAGAAATGCCGCTTACTTTAAGGGTTGGATCATGTCAACGCCTGATGCTCAGGCGGCGAGCCGAGCGATAAAGTCTGGTGCGACGTGCTTCCATTAATTCGATGCTCGCAGATCGCGACATGTATTTCAGGTGCTTCTTATGCACACCTCTGAACGATCACAAGAAGTTGCGTAGTGTCGTCTATCACTCTTCGATTGTATTGGTGCGAACTTCAAGAGGCGCGACTAAAGTCAAAAGCCCGCGATGACTGAGGAAGCTCACGATCAAGATAGATCAGTTGGTCGATAGAGAATAGGCGATGGATTTTACTCGACCTCAAGAACTTGAATTGTACTCGGCATCTCGTAGATTACTCCGTCCGTCGGCGGACGCAATCGAACGATGCTCCCATTTCATATGTCACAATTGTGCCAAAGCCGAGGCGCGTGCTGTCACGGTCTGGCCGGTGTGTGCAGAGAAGCATTACCACTCCGCGACCGGCCGCCAACGTTTGCTGCCAACGAATGGCCGTAATATAACCTAGAGCCGAGGTCTTTGTCGCGTTCGACCAACCAGTCTTGGTAAAGTTTTTGTGATTTAATAGGCGGACGCATGGAATCTGATATCACCGTCACGCGGCGCGGGGCCGAGCGGGCGCGCGCCGGCCACCTCTGGATTTACCGCAGCGACGTGCGCGAAGCCGGGCAGGCCGCCGGCGGTGCGGTCGTGCGGGTGCGCGACGAGCGCGGGCGATTCGTCGGACGCGCGTTGTGGAGCGACCGTTCGGAAATTGCGCTTCGCCTTCTCACGACGAAAAACGAGCCGGTCGACCGTGAGTGGTGGCGGCGCCGTCTGCGGGCGGCGGCGGCGCGGCGCGCTGGTCTGGAGCCGGAGGCCGACGCCTTCCGCCTGGTCTACTCAGAGGGCGACCTGCTGCCGTCGCTAATCATTGACCGCTATGGGGACGTACTGGTGCTGCAAACACTTTCGCAGGGCACCGAGGCGCTGAAGAGTCTGCTGGTCGAATTACTGGCCGAAGAGTTCGCGCCGCGCGCCATCATCGAGCGCAACGATGTCCGCGTGCGCTCGCTCGAAGGTCTGGCGGCGAGCGCCGGCGTGCTCTACGGCGAATTGGCGCCGGAGGAGATGGATGTTGTGCAGCACGGCGTGCGTTTTCGCGTCGCGCCGCTCGCCGGACAGAAGACCGGGGCATTTCTCGACCAACGCGAAAACCACCTCGCGGCCAGAACCCACGCGCATGGTCGCGCCCTCGACTGCTTCACCTTTAACGGCGGCTTCGCGCTTCAGATCGCGCCGGCATGCGCGAGCGTGCTTGGCCTCGACATCTCGGCGGACGCAGTCGCCGCGGCGGCGCGTAACGCCGAACTCAACGGCGCGCGCCACGTCGAGTTTCGCGAGGCCAACGTCTTTGACGAGATGCGCGAGATGGAGGCGGTCGGCGCGCGCTACGACACAGTGGTGCTCGACCCCCCGGCCTTCGCGAAAAACCGCGCCAGCATTCAGGCCGCCGCGCGCGGATACAAAGAGATAAATTTGCGCGCGCTGAAACTGCTCGACGTGGGCGGGGTGCTGATTACCTGCACCTGCTCGTACCACGTGACGGAAGGCATGTTCCTTGAAGTCATCACCGAGGCGGCGAGCGACGCGCATCGCCGCGTCCAAATCATCGAGAAGCGTATCCAGGCGCGCGACCATCCGGTGCTCATCGGTGTTCCCGAAACACTCTATTTGAAATGCATCATCGCGCGCGTCATTGAATAGCATGATGGCGGTCTCGATTGTAGTGTGACCGCTCAACGAATGGTGCGATATGCAGAGCACACCGGCTTGCCTTCTGCATATCGGTCGTACTCAACTGCAACTTTTTATAGTGAGCGAGATGCGAACGCGGGTAAGTGAATTCGCGCGGCGTCTGTCGGTTGAGTGGTGGCGGCGCGACTGGCCCTCTGCCGCAGAACGAATCGTCGTCGGCGTGTCCGGCGGCGGCGACTCAATGGCGCTGCTTCTTGCCCTTGACGAACTACTGAAGGCGAGACGGTTCACGTTGAAGATTGTTGTGGCGCACCTCGACCACGGATTGCGCGGGCGAAGTGGCGCCGTTGACGCCGAGTGGGTCGCGGGGGTCGCGCGCGAACTCGGCCATGAAGTTGTTTTGGGAAGCGTCCCGGTGAAAGAGCGCGCCGCCTTCGCGCGCGACAACATCGAGCAGGCGGCGCGACGAGCGCGGTACGAATTCTTCACCGCGACGGCGAAAGAATATGGCGCGCGCCTGGTCGCCACCGCGCACACGCTGGACGATCAAGCGGAGACGGTGTTGTTGCGTCTGATGCGCGGCAGCGGTGCGGATGGTTTGGGTGGAATGCGCCCCGCGCGACCGCTCGACGCGGGTGGGGACATACCTTCGGGGCGCCCGTTCGAAGCGAGCAGGGATGTGCAACTGGTGCGCCCACTGCTGTGCTGGGCGCGGCGCGTGCAAACCGTAGATTACTGCCGCGAGCGTGGAGTTCAATTCAGAACCGATGCGATGAACGACGATGAGCGATACGCGCGCGTTCGCGTCCGCCACAATCTGCTGCCGCTGATGGAAGCTTTCAACCCACAAGTGGTGGAGGCGTTGGCGCGCACCGCCGAGCTTTTGCAAGATGACGCGGCGGCGCTGGACGGATTGGCTGCGAGGTTGTTGAATGAAGCCCGCGATGCGACGGCAACTGCCGGGGTGGGCGGCTTAATGACGCCTGAAGCGATGTCTGCCGCTCAGCCCGCCGCGCCGCCGTTGCGCGTCGGTGTCCTCGCAGCGGCGGCGGTGGCGGTGCGGAGGCGCGCGTTGCGGCAATGGTTAGGGCGTGGGCGGGGCGACCTGCGGCGCATCGAGATGGGGCATGTGTTGGCGGTCGAGAGACTGTTGGCGGGCGGGCGCGGCGGACGTATCGCGGAACTTCCGGGCGGCACTTCGGTTGAGCGCAGGCGCGCATGGATTCATTTCTGTTTGAAAAAGAGTTGAAAAACGCCAGGCCCCCCTTTACAATCGAAATTCAGAATCGACCGCTGGCTTTGGCCGGCGGTTTTATTGCTAATAAGGAGACTGCTTCAGCCAGGACTGCATTATGAACAACCAAATCATTGAAATTCATGGTGCTGACGAAATTAACGAACGTGTTAGGAAGCTCGCGGCTGAAATTTCTAACTCATATCAGGATCGCGACATTACGATTCTGAGCGTGCTTGAAGATAGCTTTGTTTTTCTCGCCGATTTATTACGTGCCATTAAAACACCGCTTCGCACCTCCTTCGTCCGCTATGACCACCGTGCGCATGGCGGGATTCAGGATTTGAATTTCAGCACGCCAATCGAAGTCACCGGGCGCGATGTCGTGCTCGTCGAAGGCGTGCTCAGCACCGGTGTTCCCCAACAATATTTAATCCAACAACTCGAATCGCACGGGGCTACAAGCGTCAAGCTATGCGTCCTGATAGATAAGCCGGACCGGCGCCGGACCTCAGTCCAGCCGGAGTGGCGCGCCTTCGAGTCGACGGACGAGTATGTTTTCGGGTACGGGTTGGGGCTTCAGGAGCGTTGGCGGGGGTTGCCGTTTTTAGCAACTTACCAGCCCGTGCCGGGTGCGGCGTCATGAAAGTGCACAGTTTCGGCATGATGTCAGCAGAATCAGAGAGCACAACGTCTAAAAGACGAAGGGCATCAAAACGGGGCGCTCGATTGTAGCGGCCGAAGCCAGACGCGAGTGCTCTCCAAGACCGCGCCGGGCGATGGTAGAGTAGATAAGAAGACGAAGGAAGCGACAACGGACGCCGGGGTGGGTTATCATCGGTGTCGGAGGCGAAAGAAAAAATTTGAGTTCCACGGCCAGACAAATAATTTTTTGGGTTTTAATCCTGCTTGGAGCTGTCATGCTCTACAAGTTCTTTATGAACACGCAGAGCAGCAAGGTCGAGCAGAAGCCTTATAATGAGTTGATCAGTATGATCAACGCCGACCAGATCAGGAAGATGACGGTCAAGCAGTCAGAGATCGTCGCTGTAGACGTTAATAACAGTACGATTTCTACTAAACTCGGCAACGAGGTCGTCAAAGCCGATTTGATGAAGCTGGGTTCCGAGAAGAAAATATGGGTCGAGGAAGAGGTCGCCAGTAATGGTCTGCTATGGGGCATGCTGATTACGTGGGCGCCGATTCTGCTTTTCATCGGCATCTGGATTTTCATGCTGCGCCAGATGCAGGCCGGCGGCAACAAGGCTCTGAGCTTTGGTAAGTCGCGTGCCAAACTGCTGAACAACCAGCAGAAGCGCGTCACTTTCAAGGATGTTGCCGGCGTCGAAGAAGCGAAAGAGGAATTACAAGAGATTATCGAGTTCCTCAAGGAGCCGCAGAAATTTCAGAAACTCGGCGGTCGCATTCCGAAGGGCGTGCTGATGATGGGCCCTCCGGGAACGGGTAAGACCTTGCTCGCGCGCGCTGTCGCCGGCGAGGCCAACGTGCCGTTCTTCTCAATTTCCGGTTCTGATTTCGTCGAGATGTTCGTCGGCGTCGGCGCCAGTCGCGTCCGCGATTTGTTCGAGCAGGGTAAGAAGAACGCACCATGCATCGTTTTTATTGACGAGATTGATGCCGTCGGTCGACACCGCGGCGCGGGCCTCGGCGGTGGTCACGACGAGCGCGAGCAGACCCTTAACCAATTGCTGGTTGAGATGGATGGGTTCGAGTCGAACGACGGCGTGATCCTGATGGCTTCGACTAACCGCCCGGACGTGCTCGACCCAGCGTTGCTGCGACCCGGACGCTTCGACC
Organism: Pyrinomonadaceae bacterium; assembly: GCA_013816505.1. Lineage (GTDB taxonomy): Bacteria > Acidobacteriota > Blastocatellia > Pyrinomonadales > Pyrinomonadaceae > JACDEG01. Next base: position 9,715 of record JACDEG010000015.1, read on the forward strand.
GCCGCGTGGTTGTCTCGCGTCCCGACGTGCGTGGCCGCGAGGGCATTCTGAAAGTTCACACCCGTAAGATTCCGCTTGGCGAAGATGTCGACATCAGCGTGATCGCGCGCGGCACGCCAGGCTTCACCGGTGCCGACCTCGCGAACCTCGTCAACGAAGCGGCTTTGAACGCGGCGCGCTACAGCAAGAAGATCGTCATGATGACTGACTTCGAGTTGGCGAAGGACAAAGTGTTGATGGGCGCGGAGCGTAAGAGCATGGTGCTCAGCAACGAGGAGAAGCGTGTGACCGCTTTTCACGAAGCCGGCCACACGCTCGTCGGCCTCAAGGTGCCGAACGCCGATCCCGTTCACAAGGTGACGATCATCCCGCGCGGGATGGCGCTCGGTGTGACGCAGCAGTTACCTGAAGGCGACCGTCACAATTACACGAAGGATTACTTGCTCGGCCAGATCGCGATTCTGATGGGCGGACGCATCGCCGAGGACGTGTTCCTCAATAGCATCACGACCGGCGCCTCGAACGACATCGAGCGGGCGACGGAACTGGCGCGCGCGATGGTCTGCGAGTACGGCATGAGCAATCTCGGGCCTCTCACCTTCGGTAAGAAAGAGGAGCAGATATTCCTGGGTCGTGAAATCTCGCAGCACCGCGACTTCTCGGAAGACACAGCGATTAGGATAGATCGAGAAGTGAGGGAGATCATCGCCGAGCAGTACGAGCGGGCGAAGGTGATTATCACCGAGAACCGCGACACGATGGTTCGTCTGACGGAGACGCTGCTCGAACGCGAAACGCTTGACGGCGTGCAGATCAGGCGGATCGTCGCGGGCCTTCCGCTCGATGACCAGCCGCCAGCCTCAAGCGACGAAGACCGTCCGCAACTCAAAGAGCCGGCGGTTAATTCGCTGAAGCCGATCCTGCCACCGATTACCGGCGGCAACCCGGCGACGGCGTAGCCGAAAGCGGTCAGGTAAAAAAACAAGAGGGCAAAAGTGAAGCGCACCTGCTTTACTTTTGCCCTTTTCCTTTCTACTTTTAACTTTATGGAATGGAAGCTGGCGCGCCGTTCATTCGAAGTCGGCGCGCGCACGCTCGTGATGGGCGTGCTCAACATCACGCCCGACAGTTTCAGCGACGGCGGTCTCTTCTTCAGTCCGCACGACGCCGTGGCACGCGCCGAAGAGATGGTCGCGGACGGCGCGGACATCATCGACATCGGAGGCGAATCGACACGCCCCGGCGGCGCGCCGGTCTCCGCCGACGAGGAAGCGAGGCGTATCTTGCCGGTCATCGAGGCTCTGGCTGAGAAAGTTACGGCGCCCGTGTCCGTCGATACCACGAAGGCGGAAGTGGCACGCGCCGCGCTCGACGCCGGGGCCGAGATCATCAACGATATCTCCGGGCTGCGCTTCGACCCGCGCCTCGCGGACGAGGTTGCACAATCACGCGCCGGGGTCGTCTTGATGCACTCGCGCGGGACGCTCGAAACGATGCACCGACTGGCGCCGGTTGCGGACATCGTGCGCGACGTTACTTCTGCTCTGCGCCTGAGCATCGCGGAAGCCGAACGGCGCGGCGTGCGGCGCGCAAGCATCGCGGTCGACCCCGGCATCGGGTTCAGCAAGAGCGCCGAGCAGAACATCGAACTGCTGGCGCGACTTGATGTGTTGGTGCGTGAGTTCGCCGAGTTCCCCGTGCTGATCGGCACGTCGCGCAAAAGGTTCATCGGTGAATTGCTGGGCGGCGCGCCGGTCGGCGGGCGCGTTCACGGAACGATGGCCACCGTCACCGCCGCCGTGATCCGCGGCGCACATATTGTTCGGGTTCACGACGTGCGCGCCGCCGTCGAGACGGTGCGCATCGCGGACGCTCTCAAGACTCCAAAGTGACAGGTGACAGGTAAGGAGTTCGGCTCACGCGAGTGTTGCCTGTCCACGCTGATTTGATTGGCGAGGCATTTGACACACCGTGAGCGCGGGTCGTATCGTGCCGCGCTTGCCGGAATGTTATGAAGGGGAGGGATCGCGGATGATTACCGGTCGAAGAAGATGGCGAGGGGCGGCGCTTGGCATGGTTTTAATTTGCACCTGCGGCTTTACGGAATGCTATAAGGCCGTGAAGCAGAGCGGGATGCCGTCGCACATTCGCACCATCGCGGTTCCGGCCTTCCAGAACAACGCGCTGCGATTCAAAATCGAATCGCGCTTTACCGAATCGGTGATGAACGAGGTCATCCGACGGGGACGGGGACTGCGCGTGCAGAGCGAGCGCGAAGGCGCAGACGCAGTGGTCGACGGCGTCATCAAAGACTTCAACTTCTTCGCCGTGCTGCTCGACAACCGTGGCCGCGGGCGCGTCTTCGAGGTGACGATCACCGTTGCCGTGACGGTGCGCGACCAAGTGGAAAACCGCGTGCTGTACGACAACCAGAACTACGTCTTCCGCGGCGAGTTCGAGTTTACAAACGACCCGCGCACTTTCTTTAACGAAGAAGACCCGGCCGTGCAGCGCCTCGCACGCAGCTTCGCCGAAAGTCTCGTCTCGACGCTCGTCAACGGCTTCGGAGTGAACGAAGAAAAGTGAAGACGATCCTGACGCGCGAAGAGTTGAAACGCTCGATCAAAGACGGGCAGATCAAATCACTCTACCTGCTCCACGGTGACGAGGATTATCTGCGCGACGCGGCAGCACGGTTCATCGCCGACGCCGCGCTCGCCGGCGCAGTGCTGCGCGACTTCAACGAGTCGAGCTTTAACCTCGCGAGCGTCGACGTGCAGCAGGCGCTCGCCGCTGCCGAGCAGTTGCCGATGATGGGCGCGCGGCGCGTCGTGCGAATCACCCATTTTGCGAAGTTGAACGAAGCGGACGAAGGCGCGCTGATGCGTTACGTCGAGCGCCCGGCTGAATCTTCCGTCGTTATCTTTCTCGCCGACGATCTGGACAAGCGGCGCAAGTTGAGTAAGACGTTGCTCGAAAAGTGCGTCAGCGTCGAGTTCGCGCGGCTCACCGACAACGAGCTGACGGCGTGGGCGAAGTCGCGTCTGAAGGAGTTGAAGGCGGAGGCGGACGAGCGGACGTTGCGACAGGTCATTGCGCTGGTCGGATCGAACGTCCGGCGGCTCTCGAACGAGTTGGACAAGTTGGCGACGGCGGCGATGCCAGGGCGTTACATCTCGCTGGATTCGGTCGAATTGCTTGTCGGGCGCTCGCGCGAATTGACTAACTTCGAACTGACGGATCATCTGATCGCGCGTGACCGACGGCGGGCGTTGGAGACGTTGCGCATCCTGCTCGACGACGGTGCCGAGCCGGTGATGCTGATCGGCCTCATCGCCAGCAACTACCGCCGCCTCGCACTCGCCAAAGAGTTGATGTCGCGCGGCGCGCCGAAAGAGGAAGTGTTCCGGCTCGTTCAGATGCCGTACAGCAAGCGCGAAGAGTTTCTCGCCACCGCCCGCCGCGCCGAATCGTCCGACCTGGTGCGGCGCATCCGACGCATCGCCACCGCTGACCTAGCGATTAAAACTTCACGGGCGACGCCCCGCCTGCAACTCGAAGTCTTGGTGTGCGAATTGGCTGAGTAGAATAAGTAAGGACACTTATCGTTGACACGCATTTCCCACTCGGCAAGCGGCAATCTTCGTCGTCGTCGCTTCACATAGAGAAACCGTCCTCGCACGGTCATCTCTATGACAAACAGTTTACAAGCCGAACAGCAATCCGGTGTCGAGGATGATCGTCTTTGCGCCGCGCTCGCGCGCGCTCTCGACCATGTGCTTTGTTCCGCCCGCCCCATCACCCTCCTCTCTGTCCCACAGTGCGATTAAAGTGACGTTCTCGCCGCCAGCGGCCATCGCGTTGTGCAGTGTCCAGAGATTGTTACGCTGCCAAATATTGTAGTCGGGTTTCTCGCGCAGCCAACGCGGGAGCTCCTTTGATTCGGCGAGCACGCGCACCTGCTTTTGGTTGGATAGTTGGTTGTACAGGCGGTTAAATCGCTCGACCCATTCCGGGCCGGCTGCTTGCACCGAGGCGTTGATGTACTTCTCTCTCGGCAAGGCGAGGAAGAGCCGCGCCTTGATCCCTAACTCCTCACATACTTCATGAAAGAGAATGTCACCGCCGTTTGAGCCGCCGGCGATGCCGCACACCCGGCCGTCAGCCAACTCTAGTTCGCCGGCGACCGTCTCTTTAATCTTTTCTCTGGCGACGGTTTCCTTCTCGGCCGGGAATCGCGGACGCTCGCGCCCAGGGGCGTCGATCATGTGCCCGGTGAAGAGCAGAACTCTCCGTCGCTCCTTTTCCTCCGCCGCGGTTGGCCCAACTACCTCCAGCGCCGCCTGCGCGTTTTGCGCGAGCACGCCGAGCCGCTGATAGATGTCGAGTTGTCTTCTCGCCGAGTCCGCATAAAAATCTTCCGCGCCGGCCAACGCGTTGCGGTATTCGTTGGCGACGCGCGTCGGGCTTTTCGAAGTCAGACAACATAAATCGGCCGCGCTAATCTCGATCCAACGGTCGCTTCGCTCCTCGCGTTTGAGCCTGGCCTTAGCCGCCTTGAGCGACAGGTCTGTGCTCGCCGATAGTTTTCTGTGGTGTTCCTTTAACAAACTCAACTCGCGCTCACCTTCTTCGGGAGTTTCGAAACGTTCGCTCCACACGTCGGGAAGTGCCTGGGCCAGTTCGATGGTCACGGTCAACATCGCCAGCGCATTCAGGCCCGCATAGAAGCGGTTTAAGTCTTCATTGAAACCTTGCGCGTACAGTTCGTATGACTTCAACATCCCAGGCGAACGCAAAGCCCTTTCGCGGAGCGACGAAGCCGGACCCTTCTCCCAATCATTACTCCACTCTTTCTTAGCGTTGCCTCCGAGCAGCGAGTAAAATTCGGCACGGTCCCTACTGGTTAACTCGCGGTGGCCGAGCACGCGGTTGACCGCTTGGTCGGATCGCGTCAGATCGCCCAACCGTTGATAAATAGTTGCGAGCAGTTGGTTCGCTTCGATGTCATTCGGGTTGAGATTGCGCACGGCGTCCCAGGTTAGGCGCGCCCCCTCGTGAGCTTGCAGATAAAACTGCTGTCGGCCGACGACCCGCAGCCCTTCGATTTCCCACTCAAATCCGAGCACTTCTTCGGCCAGCATCTCAAGGTCGCCGAGACGGTCGCCCGCCGCTGCCTGCTCAACCTCCTCGCGAAAGTCCGGCGGCACGATCAGGAAACGGGATTGATCCTGGGCCTCCAGTTCGGGCAACAACTGGAAGACTGGGCTATCGCGGTCTTCAGAATCGATAGTTCGGCGCAAAGCTCTGACGAACTTTTTGCGGCCTGCCAGCGGATCATCAGGGGCGTTGGCGTCAGCCGCCGGATGGTCGCGCTCATAAGCGAAGTAGCGGTCGGTGGCGAGATCAAAGGGCACATCATCGCCTTTGCAGCGGATCATAAACGTCCGCTTGTCGCGCAACGCGTGGCGCACGCCGAGTTCGTAGAAGACGTTGGCGTTGTGAACCGAAATGTCGGCGATTACGAGGTCGGCGGTGAGCAGTCGCTGGAACATGTTGCCGGCGCAATCTGAGACTGCGCCCGGCTTGTTGTCCTACCTGCCAGGAGAATGAGACACAGTAAATTTAAGGAAACTACAAAACATAAACCTCTACGCTTCATGGGAGAGACTCCTTCCGACGGAAGCTAATGCGAGGAGGTTTGTGTCGCAAAGAAAGCGGCACAGCGGTAAAACGAACCGGCAGGAATGCGGCGAAGGAGATACACTTTCATGTAGCCCGGCCTGAAGTCAGTTCAAGAGGGCGGCATATTATGCCCACTCCGGCAGCGAGTCAATAGATTGTCCAGAGAAAGGTCTGGCGATAGTGGTGTGGCTGAAGTCGAATATTTATAACCACTAATTGAGGGGCCGCAAGTCCGGCTCGACCCACGCTGTCCGTGCCCGGTCTGATGCCAAAAGCTCGCGGCTGTAGTGGGAGTAAATAAGTCGGGAATCGTCGTGGGACTTAAGCAGTGCTTCGGCCATCGCTTCGACGGGCGTGCTCTCGCGGGACGCGACGAGAAACCGATCAACTACCTTCAGCCAGAAGATGGTCATCGTCTCGTTGTACTTTCGCGGGTCAACCGAGTGATGGTCGAGAAACCGTTTCAGGTTGGTGCGCGTCCGCGCGTGGGCTGCTTGAAACGGCATTCGCCGTAGATAGCAGAGCGCAACCATCAAATGCGCGCGATGGTCCAGTTCGGCTGGCGACATATCGCAAGACTCAAACCTGCGGACGGTATCATCGATCTCGGCGGCGTCTGTATAAAGTTTTGCGACGGCAAGTCGCGGGTGGGATGCGTGTGGTCGGTGAGTCATGTTGCTTCCTTTGGCTTCACATTATGCCTGACTCGGAAGGCGCCGCGCGCAAGCATGTCCGCGCAAACAAAAGAGCGGGGCGGATCGCCATCACGACCCGCCCCGCTCAACTGTCCGATTCGATTCTCGCTTACTGCTTGCCCGCTTCGTTAACGTGCATAGTAAGACGCGATTTGTAACGCGCCGCCGCGTTGCGGTGCAGGACGCCTTTCTGCACGGCCTTGTCGATGAGCGATACGGTCTGCGGCAGCAGCGTCTGCAAGTTCTCGCCGGCGGTCTCTCCGGCAAGCGCGGCGCGCAGCTTTTTGACCCCGGTGCGCAAGCGCGTGCGGTTGCTGCGGTTGACGATGCGACGCTTCTCGTTCTGGCGCATCCGCTTCTTAGCTGATTTGTGATTCGGCATGAATGATAATCTCCGTCGATAAAGCTTCGTTTGAGTTTAACTGCTTCGGTTAAGCTGTTTACGATAGGTGACTTGCATCGCTTGAAAAGACATCCTGACGCAAAGCGGAAAGTATAGGTATCAGCACGAAACGTGTCAAGGCGGGCGGCGGGCGGCGGGCGGCGGTGGCGGCCTCGTCGTTGACACCCGCGCGCGTCGTGTTGTAGCGTTTCAACTGTAGCTATGCAACCCACTTTTCCGCATCCACAATCGCCTACCGGTGTGACCCCAACCGCCGCCACGCAACAAGGAGATGGCGCTACCTTTTGAAGAAGATCGAACTTCCGCCACGAGGAATTGAAACGCTGTTTGGCGTCCATGACCAGAACATCAAGTATCTGGAATCACTGCTCGATGTGCGCGTCGATGCGCGCGGTCAGGACCTGAATGTTGACGGCGATCCGAAAGATGTCGAGACGGTCGAGCGCATTCTCGAAGACTTCGCCGCGCTGTTCAAAGAAGGCAAGACCTTCACCGACCGCGAACTGCGCGAAGCCTTCGCCCAAATTGCCGAAGACCGCGCGTATTCTCTGCGCGACTACTTCACGAAGGCGCGCTTCAACCCTTCCGGCAAGAAACAGGTCGCGCCCAAAACCGCCAACCAGCGCCGTTACATCGAAGCGATTCAGGACAGCGACGCCGTTTTCGGGATAGGTGTGGCCGGCACCGGTAAAACTTATTTGGCGGTGGCGATGGCGGTGCAGGCGCTGATGCAAAAGCAGGTCACACGGATCGTGCTGGCCCGGCCCGCGGTCGAAGCGGGCGAGCGTCTCGGCTTTCTGCCCGGCGATTTGCAGGAGAAGGTCGACCCGTACCTGCGCCCGCTCTACGACGCGCTGTTCGATCTGATGGACGCCGAGCGCGTGGCGAAGCTGCTGGAAAAGCGCATCATCGAAGTCGCGCCACTCGCATTCATGCGTGGTCGGGCGCAACCTTTGCACAGCCGCGTGATGACTCCGATGGGCTGGCGCAAAATGGGCGATATTAAAATCGGCGATGAAGTTATCGGCTCAAACGGTAGACCAACAAAAGTCGTTGGTGTATTTCCACAAGGTGAAAAGGAAGTATACCGGGTGACGATGACGGATGGCTCAAACACAATTGCCTGCGCCGAACATCTATGGGCTGTCCGCACGGCTTCCGACAAACGACGAGACAAACCTTTGCGCGTTTTGCAAACTCAAGAGATGATGGGTAATCTGCGTTGTTTTCATCAATATCGCTACGAACTGCCTCTGCTCTCCGCGCCAGTGAGTTGGGCTGTTCGTGAAACGCCGCTTGACCCGTACTCGTTGGGATTGTTGCTCGGCGACGGTTGTCTCACGGACAAAACCTCGCCGAGTTTTTGCACCGCTGATGATGAACTGGTTTCATCGTTGGGCACTGCGCTGGTTGGTATGAATCTCAACTTTCGGCGCAAATCCAATGTTGATTATGTCATCACCAATCCACTGGCGGGCCACGGCGGAACTATTGTTCGCAACCCGCTCACTCAAGCATTGCGCCAGCTTAAATTAGCCGGAACATATTCGGCGACAAAGTTCATCCCCGAAATCTATCTTTACAACAGCGCGGAAGTCCGTCTCGCAGTTTTGCAGGGGTTGCTTGATACGGATGGCGGGCCGGTTGTGCAACCGGGTCGGACATGTCGTATTCAATACGCAACGACATCAGAGCGACTTAGAGATGACGTGCTGTTTCTGGTGCGTTCACTTGGCGGCGTCGCGCACTGGCGCAGGCGTCAAGCGGAAGGACGACGCCCCGGCTTTGCCCGCGGAAGAGAAGTTCTGCACCGCAATGATGCTTACATCATGGACATTCGTCTGCCGGAAGGTCTGGAGCCTTTTCGTCTGGGACGGAAGGCCGCCGTATATCATCAACACGGCGGCGGTCGCCCGATGCGCTTCATCAAAAACATCGAACCTGCCGGTGTCGAAGAGACGCAGTGCATCAGCGTTGCCGCATCGGATTCACTTTACGTCACGGATGATTTTATCTTGACACACAATACGCTGGCCGATGCTTTCATCATCCTCGACGAGGCGCAGAACACGACAAGCGAGCAGATGAAGATGTTTCTGACGCGCATCGGTTTCGGCTCGAAGGCTGTGATTACCGGCGACGTGACGCAGATCGATTTGCCGTCAGGCAAACGCAGCGGGTTGATTGAGGCCGAGCGCGTCCTCGCCGGCGTCGAAGGTATCGAGTTCGTCTACTTTACGGAGAAGGATGTGGTGCGTCACCGCCTTGTGCAGTTGATTATCAGGGCTTACGAAAAACACACGAGCAAAGTCAACATGTAATCCGGTCAATGGCGGACCGTCAATCGTAAATGAGTCAGAGCATTGACGATTGACGATTCGCCATTTGTGATTCGAGGGCGCGATGGTCGAAGTGGTTAATCGCCAGCGGCGGCGCGCGGTGGACGGCGAACGCTGGGGCCGGTTCGCTGCGGACGCCCTTAAAAAAATCGGAGTCGGTGACGCGCCGGGCGCGACTGTGGTGTTTGTCTCGGATCGGACGATGCGCGGCCTGAACCGCCGCTTTCGTGGACGCGGCTACGCGGCTGATGTGCTGTCGTTTCCGGCGCAGCAGACTGAGTTCGAAAAGCTATCGGGGGCGTATCTGGGTGACGTGGTGATTTCGGTGGAACGCGCCGCCGCGCAGGCTACCGAGCACGGCCTTGAATATGATGAAGAGGTGGCGCAACTAATCTTGCACGGTCTGCTGCATTTATGCGGCTACGATCACGAGACCGACGCCGGCGAAATGAATCGGCTCGAACTCCGTCTGCGGCGACGCCTTGGCATATAATTGCAAAAGTCGCGAGTCTGGAGTCTGGAGTCTGTGAGTCAGAAAACATCGCTTCTTGTTTTGACTCCAGACTCCAGACTCCAGACTTCAGACTCCAGACACTTGATATGGAAATCGAAATAGGAATCACCAGCCTGCTACTCGCGCTGATGGCGTTTCTCGCCACCATCGATATGGCGTTCGGACAGTTGAGCGATGTCGGTTTGCGGCGGCTGATGACCGAGCGCGAGGAGCGCGTGGGAACGCTTGCGAACGCCTTTCTTAACGTGGTGCTGGAGAACCGCCCGCGCTTCCGCTTCACACTGACGGCGGTGATCCAACTCCTGCTGGTCGCGGTCACGGTGCTGGTCACCTCAATCTCGCTGCGGCTGTTCCCGGAGACGCGGTTCGTCCTCATCGCTTTCTTCGTCGGAGTGGTATTGACGACCATCTTCCGCCAGGTCATCCCACGTCTGCTGTCACTGCGCGACCCAGAGCGGACGCTGCTGCTGCTGCTGCCATTCTTTCGGCCCTTCTACCGTCTATTCTCGTTCGTCGCGATTCCGTGGTATCGCTCGTTCGACCACATGCGGCGCGAGCGGCAGCAGAAGAGCGAGACGGAAGCGAGCGATTCTGAAGAAAGTGACAACGACAACATCCAGGCGCTGATCGACGTCGGTGAAGAGGAAGGTATTCTCGAAGAGCAAGAGGGCGAGCTGATTCAGTCAATCCTCGAATTCGGCGACACGCGCGTCAATGAGGTGATGACGCCGCGCATCGACATCGTGGCGTTGCCGGTGGCCGCCACCGTGCGCGAGGCGCGCAACATGATGATCGAGTCGAAGTATTCGCGCCTGCCCGTGTATCGCGAACAGATTGATAACGTCGAGGGTCTGATCTACATGCGCGATCTGTTGCAGTGCTGGGCCGAGGGCCGCGACGACGAATCAATCGCCGCGCTGCTCCGCCCGGCCTACTTCGTGCCCGAAACAAAGTCGGTCGCGGATTTGCTCGGAGAGCTGCAGAAGGCGCACGCGCAACTCGCGATGGTGATTGACGAATACGGCGGCGTCGCCGGGTTGGTGACGGTCGAAGACATTCTCGAAGAGATCGTCGGCGAGATCGAGGACGAGGACACCGAGGGCGACGAGATCGTGGAGATCATCGAGTCCGACGACGGCTTCTACGATGTGCTCGGCTCGACCGAAGTCGGGAAGATCGAGCGGCTGTTCGACCTCGAAATGGAGGATGACGACTTTACGACCATCGCGGGGCTGGTGATTAACGAGTCGGGCTGCGTGCCGCGCGCTGGTACGCACCTCACGTTTCGCGGCCTTGATGTTGAAGTGCTCGAAGCCGACGAGCGGCGCATCGGACGGTTGCGCTTACGCCGCGCGCCGCAGAACGGGGCCGCCGCGGCGGGTAGTGAGAAGCAGTAAGGCAAAAGTAAAAAGTAAAAAGGCAAAAGTGAAAGCCGCCGAGGAACAGATGTGAGATGTGAGATGCTGGATGTTAGTCCGGGGCCTTGGCAAGTGGTGTGGCCAACATCTGACATCTGACATCTAGTTCATTCAACCCTCACATCGAAAACTCATTGCTTCATTGGTGACATCGACCGGCGACCTTAATCGACATGGCTAAAAAGAAAAGTAAATTTCTGCAAGGGCGGCGCATCGACCCGCGCCCGATCACGCCGGACGTGACGCTGGTGGATTTAATCGACGAAACATTTCTTGCCTATAATGCGTCGCGGCTGCGCGAGGCGTGCCAGCTTTTCACGCGGAAGATGTTGGAGCCGGACACGACGGTCGGCCTCTCTCTGACCGGTGCGCTGACGCCCGCCGGCCTCGGCATTTCGGCGCTGATCCCGCTAATACGCGCCGGCTTCGTCGACTGGATCATCACGACGGGCGCGAACCTGTACCACGACACACACTTCGGCATCGGCCTCGATCTTTACCAGGGCAGCGCGAACATCTCCGACATCGTACTGCGCGAGCAAGAGGTGGTGCGTATCTACGACATCTTCTTCGACTACTCGGTGCTGCTCGACACGGATGCGTTCTACCGTCGCATCATCGAGGGCGAAGAGTTTCAGCGCGCGATGTCGACAGCCGAGTTTCATTACCTGTGCGGCAAGTACGTGCGCGAGCGCGAACGCAAACTCGGGCTGGAGAACAAGTCTCTGATCGCCGCTGCATACGAATACGGCGTGCCGCTCTACACTTCCTCGCCGGGTGATTCGTCCATCGGCATGAACGTCGCGGCGAAGGCCCTGCAAGGTAACAAACTCGCCTTCGATCCATCGCTGGACGTGAACGAGACGGCGGCCATCGTGCTCGCCGCGAAGCGCGGAGCGATTCACGGCATGGGTGATCGCGGCAAAAAGCACGGCGGCAAATCGGCGGTCTTCATCCTCGGCGGCGGAAGTCCAAAGAATTTTCTGCTCCAGACCGAGCCGCAGATTCAGGAGGTGCTCGGCATCGACGAGCGCGGCCACGACTACTTTTTGCAAATCACGGACGCGCGTCCCGACACGGGCGGTCTGTGTGTCGCGGAAGGAGCGTTGATCGACATGCCGAGGGACATCATCCGGTATCCCGAAGGCGTCGCGATTGAAACTCTGGTCGGTAAGTCCAGCTTCCATGTTTATACCTTTGACCAAGACCAACAGAAGATGACACTTTCCGAGGTGGAAAAGGTCTGGCGCACTGGCGAGAAAGAAGTTTGGCGACTGCGGTTCGGCGGCTACTCTGGAGTGCGAAAAGAGAACTACAAAGAGGGCGAGTTGCTGGCGACCCCCGAACATCTCGTGATGCTTGACGATGGTTCTTACAAACCACTGAAGGCTTTGCGGACGGGTGAAAGCCTGAAGGTGTTCAAGTCCTCACATTCAACAGATGGATACCGGCAGATCGGTCTGGGCGTGGGCCAAACCATTTCCGAGCATCGTGGTTTGTTGGAGTTCGCGCTCGGCAGAAAATCAGAGTCAACGGAAGTCGCTCATCAACTCGACCGCCGGCGCAAGATGGATGGCATCACCAGTGAAGAAATCAGGGAACGGTACGCCGACAACCACCAAGTCATTTCCGTCGAACCGACTGGCATCACGGTTCCGGTCTATGACATGAAGGTTAAGAGGACGCACAACTTCGTCGCGAACGGGATTGTCGTTCACAACTCAGGCGCAACTCCGGGCGAAGCAGTCTCGTGGGGTAAGGTTGATCCCGACCGTCTGCCCGACGCGGTCGTGTGCTATGTTGATTCGACCATCGCATTGCCGCTGATTACAGCCTACGCGCTCGCCCGGCACGAACCGCGCGAGCCGAAGCGTTTGTACGAGCGCCGCGGCGAGTTGATGGAACTTTTAATGTCGGAGTATCAAAAGTCGAAGAGACGCTGAACATGATGTGACGGACGTTGAGCGGTGTCGATGGACGTGTGAAGGTTGACCGCTGCCCGTCGACTTGGCCGGTGATGAAGATTGAGTGACCATGAAAAAGAAAGTGACGGATGAACAGCCGCGCGTCCACTTCGATTGCTCGAAGTGCCCGGCCTTCTGCTGTTCGCTCTACGAGCGCGTCGGGGTGACGAAGCGCGACATCAACCGACTCGCGCGCTATTTCGGCGTGTCGGTCGAGACGGCGACGCGGCGCTATACAAAGAAGCATGACGGCGAGCGAGTGCTGCGCCGCAGCGAAGATCATCTCTTCGGCGAGGCGTGCATATTCCTCAATCGCGAGACGCGCGGCTGCACGATTTACCACGGGCGTCCCGCCGTGTGTCGCGAGTATCCGGCTCGCTCGCGTTGCGTCTACTATGATGTCTATCGTTTCGAGCAGCGGCAGCAGGGCAGCGAGGACGTGATGCCGTTGGTGCAGATAACCTTCCGCGAATCGAAGAGGGCGGAGGTCGTCGGCCCCGACGGGCGCGAGAAAATCTGGGAGTGGAAACCGGAAAAATAACGTCGAGTGCGGATGGGACGGGCGGTGAAGCCGAAGTCTACAGACGGCGACCAGAGGAAGGCGCGGCTCGTGTCAGCACGCAAAACCCCCGGCTCGCGTCATACTAATCGTCCCGCAGTCGTCATCAATCAATTCATTAGCCGAGGTGTAAACGAATGCAGGAATTTTTATCGAGGATGATCGGTCGCCGCGTCGATGTGGTGTGCAGCGGAGCGGCGAGTGTGAGCGGCGAAGTCTTGAAGGTCGAAAGCGGCGTGCTGCACATGAAGGACGACGATCACATCTGCTACATCGCAGTCGATAAGATCGTTGTCGTGTGGGAGGCACGTGATGACGCGCCGCGCGCCGGCTTCGTCTCCGCCGCTCTCAAGTGAGTGTGCCCGACAGAGTCTACAAAAGGTCGGAGCCTAAAAAGTGTAAGCGCCCGCTGGCGGCGGGCGCTTACACTTTCACGTTATTGAGGAGCCTGCTATGGTCACTGGCATCCTGTCTCAACCGACCTACTCTACTTCAACGCGGCCAGGTTTTTTCAACGCGGCCAGGTTTTCGAACTGTGGCACACGGCGGAACCCGTCAACGCGCGTTAACCAGTATTCATTAAACGGCGAATAGGTCACGCCCTGACTGGTCGAGGCGTGGTAGAAGCCGTGCTCGTCGGCGACGATGCCGACATGTTTCAGGTTATTAAAGAAGACCAGCGTGCCGAGTTGGAACCGCTCATCGCCCCGCGCCGGCGTGAATTGCGACCACAACGTACGTGCGGCGCTGCGCTCGAAGTCGATACCCGCGGACTGAAAAACGCTCCACACGAAACCCGAACAGTCGAAGCGATACGGCCCCGCCGTGCCCAGGCGGTAGGGTGTGCCGAGGCGTGCATCAATCGCGGCGACAATCATCTGATTGAGCAGCGGCGCGCTTGGCGACATGTGCGCCCGTCTGATGCTCGTTGCCCCATGATCAGCGTAGTCATCGGCGGGAGCCAGCGAAACGACCACAGGGTCGGTTTCAAGGCGAGTGGTAACGCCGTCGGGCCGGGTGGCGATAGTGACTGGGTTGATGGCCGTGGCCGTCATCTGCGCAGAAGCAGACGCGGCGAAGACGCTGATCACTGAGAAGACGAGAATTACACGGTGGCTTAATTTAGCAAATGGCATCGTCAGGGGAGTTAGCTCCTCTTAATATTGAGTCTCGTGTGCTCGGTGTTACTGCTTTGGATTCAAGCGGTGAGTGTTGCTTCTTGAAAGCAACTGTGGAGACAGTTTAGTGGCGTGAAACTGATCGGGCAAGAATCAATGTGACTGTCCTAAGACAACGCAGCGACTCTGAATCCGCTCTGACCGGAAAGGGTTCGTAAGCAAAACGTAAATCGGTTCAAGTTGATTGAAGTATAGCAACTTGGTACGTTCTCGCGGATATTCTTGAGAGGGAACCAAAAGCGCGTTACACCGCGAGGCAGCAGGTCACAGCCGCCTGCTTAAGGACTACGAATGACTCAAATTCACTTGGAAAAACCGATTCACGCCAAAAAAATCTGTTGACAACCGATGGGGGGAAGAGAGAATCTTATGTGTGGCCGCGATGCCTGTCGGTCACCCAGCCTGAGACGCTTGTAGCTTTATGAAAAACCACCCGACTTTGCTAACGAAAATTGTGTCCGTGTGTGTGCTGGCCTTGATGCCGCCGCTCGTCGCCGGCGCGCAGTCTGTGAACCCCGCGCCCACGTCAACAAACACACGACCGCGCATCGTAAGCGCCGCACCGCAGACGCAAACCGCCGCTCCGCCACCCCGCACCGCTGCGCCGACACCGTCACCGACACCCACGCTGAAACCTGTCCCGACACCGTCACCGACTTTGAAGCCGACGGTCACACCGCCGACGGCGAGCGTGGTTAACGGAACGACACCGACACCCACTCCGAGTTCGACATTAACGCCGACACTGACTCCGGCGGCGACACTCGCCGCCACCCCGATGTTTCCCTCGGTGCCGTTGAAGCCCGCACACTCATTCCCTGTCAGCCGTGCGCGCGTGCGTCTCGCCGACGCTCAGCGCCAACTCAAGACGCGACTGGTGCCGACCGCGCTGACGCCGTCGCTCTCTCTGGTGACAATCGCAGCGCTCGACCTCGATACATCACAGGTGCATCTGCTCACGCTGCCGAAAGCGACGCTCCTGACGAAGGACGCCGAGACGACGCTTTCAACTTCGCTCGGCACGCTCGTCCGTCTGCGCGTGGTGCGGCCCAACTACGTCAACACCGCAGTGGTCATCTCCGACATGACGGGCAAGCAGTTGTCACCACTTGTCGTCGAGTACCCGATTGAAAAGTTCGGCCGGTTCCGCGAGATGGCCTATTACACGTCGTCGCATCCGGCGCTGATGTCGGCGGAACTGGTGAAGACCGGCCAAAACTACGTGCGAACGATGATCGATCTCGCGGCCAAACGTTTGCAGGACAAGGGTCACACCATCTCGCCGCAACTGCTCGACATCGCCGAACGGCTCTGCCTGGTTGAGCACGTCGATCACGACCGCTTTCGTCGAGAGAATCGTGGCGCGATCTATGATGAAGTCTTCGCGCTCTACGCGCTGAACGAACTCGACACGTACCGTTATTCAGTCAGCACGGCGGGCGCCGGCGGGATGGTGCAGATGATTCCGTGGACGTACGCCATGATTCGCGGGCGCTATCCGGCGGTCGGCCTCAACCCCGATTTCGTCGCCGGGATGCGCAACCACGGCAACGCGCTCGAAGCGATGTTGCTCTACATGCGCGACACCTGGAACGACCTCGTGCTCAACTCCGAAGTGAGCTACGCGATGAGCACCGGACTAGCGACGCAACTGGAACTGATGGCTGCCGGTTACAACTCCAACCCGGCGCGCCTCGGACTCTATCTCCGACGCGGCGGCTCCAATTGGCGCACGCTGATTCCGCGCGAGACGCAGATGTACTTGCAGATTTATAAATCCGTCGACAGCCTCGTGCCGATGAAACCGCGCGCGGCGAAGCAAGAGCAGAAGAAAGAAGAGCAGAAAAAGGAAGAATCGACGAAGGAAGAATCGAAACAGCGCGGTTAAATTTACGTTGACGAAGACGGCGGCGCGGCGGCGAAGAATAGACTCTCTTCGCCGCCGCATTGTCGTTTGTCAGCCGGGTGATCTGAGGACTTAAAGCGAATTACGAATCAGTGTACGGGATAAAACCCGGCGCAGTTTAGAGGCGGGG
>JACDEG010000016.1 GCA_013816505.1 Pyrinomonadaceae bacterium
GAGTTACCGCTGCGCACGCTGTTTGAACAACCCACGGTCGCGGGACTAGCCAGGAAAGTTGGAATGGCGCGGCAAGCCAATGCGGGTGTACCTATCGCGCCGCTCAGACCAGTTGCGCGTAACGGTACGTCTCCGCTGTCTTTCGCTCAACGGCGATTGTGGTTTTTGGATCAGTTGGAGCCGGATAGCGCCTTCTACAACATGCCTGTGGCGCAGCGATTGAGTGGTCACCTCAATGTTGAAGCGTTGCGGCAAGCATTGACGGCGATTGTCGCGCGTCACGAGTCACTGCGCACTACGTTTCCGACGGTGGATGAAAGCCCGGTGCAGGTGATTGCCCCGGCGCTGAGCGTGGCATTACCGGTCATAGACCTGAGCAACTTGCCTGCAAGTGATGGTGAAGCCGAAGCTCAACGGTTGGCGACCGAGGAGATGCAGCGTCCCTTCAACCTCGCGCAAGGTCCACTGGTGCGCGCCAGCTTGCTACGGCTGCAAGCAGAGGAGCATGTGCTGTTGCTGAACATGCACCACATCATCAGCGATGGCTGGTCCTTTGCAGTACTGTTTCGGGAACTCACGACGCTCTACGCGGCGTTCTGCAGCGGCCAGCCGTCACCACTTCAGGGCTTGCCGATCCAATATGCGGATTATGCGGTATGGCAAAGAGAGTGGTTGCAGGGTGAGGTGCTGGAAGAGCAACTCGCCTACTGGAAAGCGCAGTTGGCAGGTGCCCAGGCAGTGTTGGAGTTGCCGACCGACAGAGCGCGCCCGGCGATGCAGACTTTTCGTGGGGCGCGGCAGTTTATGACACTACCCAAGAGTGTGTCTGAGGCGCTGCGGAGTTTGAGTCGTCAGGAGGGCGTGACATTTTTCATAACACTGCTTGCCGCCTTCCAAACGCTGCTGATGCGCTACAGCGGGCAGCACGACATCGTCATCGGTTCGCCAATCGCAGGGCGGACGCGCACCGAAACCGAAGAGTTAATCGGGTTCTTCGCCAACACGCTGGCGCTTCGCACGGACCTTTCTGGTAATCCAAGTTTTCGCGAGTTGCTGGCGCGAGTCAGAGAGGTGACGCTCGGAGCGTATGAACATCAGGACGTACCATTCGAAAAGCTGGTCGAGGAGTTGCAGCCGGAGCGCACTCTCAGTCATGCGCCGCTCTTCCAGGTGATGTTCTCTCTGCAGGACGCGCGGAGCAAGGTGCTGAATCTGCATGGACTGAGCTTGAGTTCAGTATCCATTGATACCGGAACGTCGAAGTTCGATTTGACGTTGCTGATGAGCGAAGGTGCCGAAGGGTTGAACGGGCGGTTGGAATACAACACCGACTTGTTCGATGAGGCGACGATCACACGGATGCTGACGCACTTCGGAGTGCTGCTCAGAGGCATTGCCACCGATCCGGATCAATGCTTGTCGCAACTGCCGCTGCTGACCACAGCCGAACAGCGACAACTACTGGTCGAGTGGAACGCAACCCAAGCTGGATACCCACAGAATCAGTGTGCGCACCACCTGTTCGAAACCCAGGCCGCACAGACTCCCGAGGCGGTCGCCGTCACTTTTGACCTTCAACAATTAACCTATCGTCAACTCAACGAGCGCGCCAACCAACTCGCTCGCTATTTGACGCAGCGAGGCGTTGGCCCGGAGGTGCGGGTCGGAATCCTGATCGAACGCTCCGTGGAGATGGTCGTCGGCGTGCTCGGCATCCTCAAAGCCGGTGGCTCCTATGTCCCGCTGGATCCGGCCTATCCACAGGAGCGACTCGCCTTCATGGTGCAGGATGCCTCGGCCTCGGTGCTGCTTACACTTCAGCGTTTGCTGCCAGGGCTCCCCAACTCCGACGCCACCATCGTCTGTCTCGACTCGGACTGGGCCGCGATTGCCGAGCAGCGCACCGAGAACTTGTCAAGCGCGGTCGTGGCGGACAACCTCGCCTATGTGATCTACACGTCGGGGTCGACGGGCAAGCCGAAAGGTGTAGCGATGCCGCACCGTGCGCTGGTCAATCTGGTGGAGTGGCAGGTCCGCCACTCGGCGCTCGGTGCAGGTGCGCGCACCCTGCAGTTTGCGTCGCTCAGTTTCGATGTTTCGTTTCAGGAGATGTTCTCGACGTGGCGTGCGGGCGGCGAGTTGGTGTTGATCGCGGAGGAGTTGCGGCGCGACGCAGCGGGACTGCTGCGCCTGCTGCAGAAGGAAGCGGTCGAGCGATTGTTTCTGCCCTTCGTGGCGTTACAACAGTTGAGCGAAGTGAGCGACAGCGAGGGGGTGGTGCCAAGTGGGTTGCGCGAGGTGGTCACGGCGGGCGAGCAGTTGCAGGTGACGCGGCAGTTGGCGAGCATGTTTGGGAAGTTGCGCGGATGCACGCTGGACAATCACTACGGGCCGTCGGAGAGCCATGTGGTGACGGCCTATCGGCTGAGAGGTGAGGTGGGCGAGTGGGCGATGTTGCCGCCGATTGGGCGACCGATTGCGAATACTGAGATTTACATTTTGGACGCTCAGTTGCAGCCGGTGCCGGTGGGTGTGGCGGGCGAACTCTACCTCGGTGGGGCGTGTTTGGCGCGCGGGTATCTGAACCGCGCGGAACTCACCAGTGAGCGATTCATCAGGCATCCATTTAGTGACAATGCGAGTGCGCGGTTGTACCGGACGGGAGATTTAGCGCGGTATGTGGCGGATGGGAACGTGGAGTTTCTGGGACGCAAAGACGAGCAGGTGAAGCTGCGGGGTTATCGGATCGAGTTGGGAGAGATCGAAGCGGTGTTAAGTGAGCACCGTTTGGTGCGGGAAGCGGCGGCGGTGGTGCGCGAGGATGTGGCAGGCGACAAGCGGTTGGTGGCCTACGTGGTGGTGCATGCGGACGAGAGCGTGACGGGCGGAGACCTGCGCGATGAAGTGAGCAGTGAATGGAGTGTGGAACTGAGCAGTGAACTGCGGCGGCACATGAAGGAGAAGTTACCGGAATACATGGTGCCATCAAGTTTTATGGTGCTCGAAGAGTTGCCGTTGACACCGAGCGGGAAGGTGGATCGGCGGGCGTTACCGGCGCCGGAGGAGGGGCGGCGGGAGATCGAGGAGCAGTATGTGGGACCGCGCAATGTGGTGGAAGAGGTGGTGGCGGGGATTTGGGCAGAGGTGTTGAAGGTGGAGCAGGTCGGGATATATGACAACTTCTTCGAGTTAGGAGGGCACTCGTTGTTGGCGACGCAGGTCATCTCGCGGGTACGGAAGAGTTTGCAGGTGGAGTTACCGCTGCGCACGCTGTTTGAACAACCCACGGTCGCCGGCTTGATCAAAGAGGTCGTTCGAATCTGGGGAGACCCGGACGTGGTCGAAGATATTGCTCGAATATTCAAAGAGCTTGAGCATCTCTCTGAAGATGAAGTGAAGTTAATGCTTTCTGAACAAATGCAACAAGTAGAGCATAGGTAATAAAGAGACAGGTATCGGGGATTACCCAGGTGTCGTGGCATGGTTTAGGTGAAGACCGTTAAGTTCAAGCTGCTGCACTACAATTTTTATCACTCTTACATTCTTTCGAACCGATCAACTCAGGACTGGGGTTAATTAAAATGACTGGTTTTCCTAAAGGGGCAGGTGCTCTCTCGTCGGAGAAGTCAGAGCTTTTTGCCTTGCTGCTTAAGAAGAAGCACATAGACCTTCCACAAGCGCAGACAATTCCGCGAAGGACGGAAGCCGGCCCCTGCCAACTCTCTTTCGCCCAACAACGGTTATGGTTCCTCGACCAATTTGAGCCAGGTAGTCATCTTTACAACATCCCTATCGCCGTGCGTATCGCCGGCCAACTCGACGCGGCTGCGCTGGAGCAGAGTCTTAATGAGATCGTGCGCCGTCATGAAGCCCTAGGGACCACCTTCGTAACCGTGAATGAAAGCCCGGTGCAGAAAATAGCCACAACGCTGAGCGTAGCGCTGCCGCTAGTGGACCTCAGCGAGTTGCCGGAAGTGGAGCGCGAAGTGGAAGCTCGGCGGCTGGCTGTTGAAGAGGCGCAACGGCCCTTTGATTTAGCGAGCGGTCCGCTCTTTCGGGCGAGCCTGCTACGGCTGAATGACAAAGACCACGCACTGCTGGTGACGATGCACCATATTGTTAGCGACGGATGGTCGCTCAGCGTGTTGATGCGAGAACTAACGGCACTGTATGAGGCATTTTCTGAGAATCAGCCGTCGCCGCTGGCAGAGTTACCAATTCAGTATGCAGACTATGCGGCGTGGCAGCGAGAGTGGCTGTCGGGCGAGGTGCTGGCTGAGCACCTGTCTTACTGGAAGCAGCAATTAGCAGGAGCGCCGACTGTGCTGGAGTTGCCAACAGACCGGCCACACCCCGCCGTGCAGAGCTTTCGTGGCGCGCATCAATCATTAGCAGTGTCGAAGAAGGTGGGTGAAGAGTTGAAGGCGTTGAGCCAGCGTGAGGGCGCGACGCTGTTCATGACAATGCTGGCGGCCTTTCAGATTTTACTTTCGCGCTATACGAATCAGGAAGACATTGTGGTGGGCTCGCCCATTGCAGGCCGCAACCGAGCGGAAACTGAAGGGTTGATCGGATACTTCATCAACATGTTGGCGCTACGCACCGACCTGTCCGGCGACCCCACGTTTCGCGAGCTGTTAGGACGTGTGAGAGAGGTAGCCTTGGGGGCATATGCGCATCAGGATATGCCCTTTGAAAAACTAGTCGAGGAGTTGCAGTCGGGGCGAGACATCGGGCGTCATCCGGTGTTTCAGGTGATGTTCGCCGTGCAGAATACGCCGCAGCAAGCGCCGGAGCTTTCCAAGCTGGCGCTGCGTCCGCTTAAGCTGGAAGGCGATAGTGGAACAGCGAAGTTTGATTTAGCACTGTTTGTAGTCGAAGCGGCGGAAGGATTGCGCGCAGTGGTGGAGTACAGCACGGATCTATTCGAGGCGGCGACGATCACGCGGATGCTCGGCCACTTTGAGCAGTTGCTCGCAGGCATCGTCGCCAACCCCGATCAGCGACTCTCAGAATTGCCGCTGCTGACCGCTGCCGAGCGACATCAACTGCTGATGGAATGGAACAACACAGCGAGCGACTACCCAAAAGACAGGTCCATCCACGAGCTGTTCGAAGCGCGGGTTGAACAAACACCTGATGCCGTGGCGGTCGTCTTTGAAGATCAGCAGCTAACTTATGCGGAACTCAACCGGAGAGCCAATCAAGTGGCGCGCCGTTTGAGCGCGCGGGGTGTTGGGCCGGAAGTGCGTGTTGGCATCTGCATGGAACGCTCCGTGGAGATGATTATTGGGCTGCTCGGCATCCTCAAAGCCGGCGGAGCGTATGTGCCGCTGGACGCAGCCTACCCGCGAGAGCGGCTCTCCTTCATGATGAAGGATGCTGCCGTACCGGTGTTGATCACTCAGCAGCACTTACTGGAGAGACTGCCAACGCATGACGCCGAAGTGGTGTGTCTGGAGACCAGCTGGCGAGAGATTGCTGACGAGTGCACAGATAACTTACAGAGCGGAGCTGGAGCAGAGAGCTTGGCTTATGTGATCTACACATCAGGTTCAACCGGTGTGCCGAAGGGCGTCGCTGTCCGCCACCGCAGCGTCGTGCGATTAGCCAAACAGACCAATTATGTTGACTTCTCAGCCAATGAAGTCTTTCTGCAATTTGCTCCCGTCTCGTTTGATGCTTCAACATTTGAGCTGTGGGGATGTCTGCTCAATGGCGCACGGCTGGTCGTTTTTCCTGCTCACATACCCTCACTAGAAGAGTTGGGCCAGATATTGCAGCAACACCAAGTCACCATCTTGTGGCTGACGGCAGGGTTGTTTCACCAGATGGTAGACGAGCATCTGCAGAGTCTCAGAGGTGTGCGACAGTTGTTGGCGGGTGGTGATGTATTGTCGGTATCGCATGTCGAGAAGGTGCTGGCCGAACTCGGAGAATGTCAGTTAATCAATGGCTATGGGCCTACAGAGAACACCACATTCACGTGCTGCTACAGAATGACTGCGGGTATGAAGTTGAAAGGCAGTGTGCCGATTGGCCGGCCCATCGCCAATACTCAGGTCTACGTGCTGGACAGTCACATGCAGCCAGTGCCAGTGGGTGTGACGGGCGAACTCTACATCGGCGGCGACGGGTTAGCGCGCGGCTACCTAAACCGCCTCGAACTGACAAGTGAGCGGTTCATCGCACATCCGTTCGGCACGGAGGCCGAAGCGCGGCTGTACAAGACCGGGGACCTGGCGCGCTACTTGGCTGATGGCAACCTGGAGTTCCTCGGGCGGCGCGATCAGCAGGTGAAGGTGCGTGGCTACAGAATCGAGTTAGGCGAAATCGAGGCGGTGCTGATGCAGCACCCGGCGGTGGACGAGGCGGTGGTCGTGGCCAGCGAGGAAGCGGGTGGTGACAAGCGGCTGGTCGCCTACCTGGTGACGCAAGAAGAGGTGGCGCCGAGCGCCAGTGAGTTGCGCCGCTACTTGAAGGAGAAGCTGCCCGACTACATGCTGCCGGCAGCGTTCATGGTGTTGTCAGAGATGCCATTGACGCCGAACGGGAAAGTAGATCGGCGCGCGTTGCCAGCGCCAGGTGAGGCGCGACCGGAGATGGAGGCGGGCTATGTGGCGCCGCGCAACGCGGTCGAGGATGTGGTGGCGGGGATCTGGGGCGAAGTGCTGCGGGTGGAGCGGGTGGGAGTGGATGACAACTTCTTCGAGTTAGGAGGACACTCGTTGCTGGCGACACAGGTGATCTCGCGGGTCCGAGAAGCGATGCGGGTGGAGGTGCCGTTGCGCACGCTATTTGAGGCTCCAACCGTGGCCGAGTTATCGCAGAGACTGGTCGCGATTGAAGCGAGGCCAGGTCAAACCGAAAAGATCGCTAAAGTCTTACAGAGGATCAAGGGCATGTCTCCTGAGGACCGAAGAGAGACGCTTCAGAGGAAGAAAGGATAGAAGGTCGTACAGCATGGACACCAAGGAACTTTCACACAAGACCGGGCTTTCCGTTGAGGATCGTGAACTGCTAGCGTATCTATTGGAGGAAGAGGGAATCGAACTTCCTCAAACACAGACAATTCCCCTCAGAGAACACTCAGACCAACTGCCGCTCTCCTTTGCTCAACAGAGGCTATGGTTTCTCGATCAACTGGAGCCGAACGGCTCTTTTTATAACGTTCCACAGGCGTTGCGGATAAACGGTGCCCTCAACATCGCGGTGATGGAACAGAGCTTCAACGAAATCGTTCGCCGCCACGAATCATTGCGCACCACGTTTGCGGCGGTGGATGGCAGCCCCGTGCAGGTGATTGCACCAACTCTCAATGTGACGCTATCGGTGACGGACCTCAGTCAACTACCGGAAGCGGAGCGCGAAGCTGAAGCGCGACGGCTGGCGTCTGAAGCAGCGCAACGTCCGTTTGATTTAGCGCATGGTCCTTTAGTGCGGGCCGGCTTGCTGCGACTTGGCGCGGAGGAGCATGTGCTGCTGCTGAACATGCACCATATCATCAGTGATGGATGGTCTACGGGGGTGTTCGTGCGCGAGTTGACGACACTCTACGAATCGTTCTCAGCAGGCGGGCCATCGCCGCTTGAGGAGTTACCGATCCAGTACGCCGACTACGCCGTGTGGCAGAGGAAGTGGCTGACCGGGGAGGTGCTCGAAAAACAACTTTCATATTGGCGCAAGCAGTTAGCGGGTGCTCTCTCCAACTTAGACCTGCCCATCGACAAAGCGCGCCCAGCCGTGCAGAGCTACCGTGGTGCAAAGCAGCGGCTCGTGCTGTCGCAGAGCTTGGCGGAGCGTCTCAAGGCCTTGAGCCAGCAAGAGGGTGCGACGCTATTTACGGCGCTGCTGGCGATCTTCCAAATCCTGCTCGCGCGCTACACCGGTCAGGAAGATATTGTCGTCGGCACTGGCATCGCCGGGCGTAACCGCGCCGAGACCGAGAACCTCATCGGGTTCTTCGTCAACGCGTTGGCGTTACGCACTGACCTTTCCGGTAATCCAAGTTTCCGCGAGTTGCTGGGGCGAGTCAGAGAGGTGACGCTCGGAGCGTATGAGCATCAGGACGTACCGTTCGAGAAGCTGGTCGAGGAGTTGCAGCCGGAACGAAGTCTCAATCGCATGCCGCTCTTCCAAGTGATGTTCATGATGCAGAATGCGCCGGCGCAAGCGCTTGAGTTGCCGGGTCTGAAGTTGAGTTCACTAAGCTTCGACAAGGAGATGCCGGTGCGCTCCGATCTGGATTTGTATCTGCGGGAGGAGCTTTCAGGAGCAGTCAATGGTTCTCTTGTCTACGACGCAGATTTGTTCGATGCGAGCACGATTGAGCGGATGAGCGAGCGCTTCCAACGGCTCGTCGAAAGCTGCGTCGCGCATCCCGACACGGCTCTCGCCGATCTGCGCCTCGATCAGATGGTCAAGCTGCCGCCTATCCCCGCAGCCACCGCAGAGAAAGCGAGCGCGCCGCTCTCCTCTCATCAGGAGCGACTCTGGTTCATCGATCAGTTCGAGACCGGCAACGTCTACGACTCGCATCCCGTCTACCACAACCTCCCGCTCATCCTGCACCTCGCTGGCGCGGTTGATGATGCCGTCCTCGAAGCGAGCCTGAACGCGGTCATCAAGCGGCAGGCGGCGCTGCGGACCAGGATCGTCACCGAGGGCGGGCAGGGCCGGCAGGTGATTGACTCGCACGTCAGCCTCAAGCTGCGGGTGGTCGATATAAGCGATTCCGACGAGCGGGCTTCCATTGATCGGGTCGTTGAGAGCGCGCTTGATGAGGCACGGCAACCGTTTGCACTGGATCGTGACCGGTTGCTGCGCGCCACGCTGTTTCGCCTCAGTGATACGGAAGCGGTGCTGGGGGTGACCGTGCATCACAGCCTCGCCGACCGGCGCTCACTGCGAGTGATGGCCGCGGAACTGAGCGAGATGTATGACTCTCAGATAAGCGGGCGGGCCGCGCGGTTGCCGGACGTGACGGTGCAATATGCGGACTACACCGAGTGGCAGCGGGGTTTGTCCCAGGAGGCGCTGGACTCCCTGCTGTTCTATTGGCGGTGGCAGTTGCGTGGGAAACTGCAAGCTTTGGAGTTGCCGGAGGATCGCGCGCGGCCAGCGGTGCATACCTACACGGATGCACGTCAGACATTCACGGTACCCGATGATCTCATCCGTCGCCTCAGGTCGCTCAGTCAGCAGGAATCGTCCACTACGTTCGCGGTGGTGCTGGCGGCGTTCCAGGCGATGTTGCATCGGTACGCCCGCCAGGATGAGATCGTGGTTGGCACCAGCGAGCCATGCCGGACCCAGGCAGCGACAGAGGGTGTGGTGGGGCCATTCGCCAACCTGGTGGTGCTGCGGAGCAACCTGGCTGGCAATCCGACGTTCCGCACGTTGCTTGGTCAGGTGACGAAGACGGTCGAGGGAGCGCGGGCGCATCAGGAGATGCCGTTTGACAAGTTGGTGCAGGAGTTGAATCCGGAGAAGGACATGAGCCGCACGGCGCTCTTCGATGTGCTCTTTGAGTTTGAGGACGGGGAGCCGGCCAGCTTCCACCTCGGAGCGGCGACGGCGCAAATGATCGAGACCAATCTGGGATATGGCAAGTACGACTTGAATGTTTCCGTACAGGGTGGCACGGATGGGTTGAACGCGACGGTGGTCTACAACGCGGACATCTACGACGCCGAGACGATTGAACGGATGATGCGGCACTTCCGGATGCTGCTCGAAGCGGTGGCCGTGGATGCGAATCGTCGGATTGACGACATCGTGCTGCTCAACCCGGATGAAGAACATCAGCAACTCGTCGCATGGAACTCGACCGGGGCGGCGTATCCTGAAGACAAAACGATTCACCAACTCTTTGCGGAGCAGGTGCGGAGGACTCCGCACCACACGGCGGTGGTCGACGGAGACACGCCACTGACGTATCACGAACTGGATGAGCGAGCCAATCAACTGGCGCATCACCTCAGAGCGCGGGGCGTCGCGCCGGAGACACTGGTGGCGCTGTGCCTCGACCGATCAGCGGAGATGATCGTCGCGCTGCTGGCGGTGCTGAAGGCGGGCGGCGCCTACGTGCCGCTGGACCCAGCGTACCCGGAAGTGCGGTTGCGGTTCATGGTCGAAGACTCAGGCGTTGCGCACCTGATTACCACGCAGGCGCTGGTCAACCGCGTGCCAGTGAAGGTCGCCTCCACCATCCTTTTGGATGCGGATGACGAGAGCATCAGCGCACAGCCGGCGACGCCTCCGAGCGACGACACTGCGCCGCACGACCTGGCATACGTGATCTATACGTCGGGTTCGACCGGCAAGCCGAAGGGAGTGCTCATCGAACACCGCAACGTGGTGCGGTTGATGGTCAACGACCGCGTGCCGTTCGCCTTCACCCACCATGATGTGTGGACGATGTTTCATTCCTACTGCTTCGACTTCTCGGTCTGGGAGATGTACGGGGCGCTGCTCTACGGCGGCAAGCTGGTCATCGTTGCGGAGCCGGTGATGAAGGACCCATCCCTGTTCCTCGACTTGCTGATCCGGGAACGAGTGACGGTGCTGAACCAGACGCCGAGCGCGTTTGACAACCTGGTGCAGCAGGCGCTGGAGCGTCAAGCGGAGGTCGCGCTGCGCTACGTGATCTTCGGCGGCGAGGCGCTGCATCCGGTGCAACTGCGCGCCTGGCAGACGGCCTATCCAGCGGTCAAGCTGATCAACATGTACGGCATCACCGAGACGACCGTGCATGTCACGTTCAAAGAGATCACACAGCGGGAGATCGAGGAGAATGTGAGCAACATCGGGCGACCGATCCCGGCGACGACGACCTACATTATGGATGAGCGGCTACGGTTGCTGCCGACGGGCGTGGCGGGCGAGGTGTGTGTGGGTGGCGGCGGAGTGAGCCGCGGTTATCTGGGGCGGGATGAGTTAACAGGACAGAAGTTCGTCACGAACCCGTACAAAGCGGAAGAGCGGTTGTACCGGTCGGGCGATCTGGCAAAGTTCCTTCCCAACGGAGAGATGATGTACCTGGGACGGATTGACGACCAGGTGCAGATCAGAGGGTTTCGAGTGGAGTTGGGCGAGGTTCGGAGCCGTCTGCTGGAGCACGCCGGGGTGGCGCAAGCGGAGGTGATCGCGCGGAAGCAGCAGACCAACGCGCTGGAGCTAGTGGCCTACATCGTGGCGGTGGGCGAGGTGAGCGTGACGGCGCTGCGCAACCACGTAGGGCAGACGCTCCCCTTTTACATGGTGCCGACGGCGTTCGTGATGATGAAGGCGATGCCGATGACATCGAACGGGAAGGTGGATCGGCGCGCGTTGCCGGAGCCGGACGAGGGGCGGCCCGATGTGGAGACGAGGTATCGTGGGCCGGAGAATGGAGTGGAGGCGGTGCTGGTGGGCATCTGGCAGGAGGTGCTGGGAGTGGAGCGGGTGGGAGTGGATGACAACTTCTTCGAGTTAGGAGGACACTCGTTGCTGGCGACACAGGTGATCTCGCGGGTCCGAGAAGCGATGCAGGTGGAGGTGCCACTGCGCACCCTATTTGAACAACTCACTGTCGCCGGGTTGGCGTTGGCAGTCTCGCAGAAGCAGAGTGAGCGAAAAGACGTCGGTATCAGTCCAATCAAAAGAACTGTTCGAGGAAACGCGGAACAGCTATTAGGAAAACTCGATCAACTTTCGAGTGACGAAGTGAACGCACTACTCAATAATGTGTTGGCGGGCAAGGAGCTTAACGGATGAGCACGACGACGGATAACATTGATCTATCCTTAGAAGAGAAGCGCGCTCTGTTGGCGCAACTACTTCAGGAGAAGGCTGCTAAGTCGAATACTTTCCCCCTCTCGTTTGCGCAGCAGCGGCTGTGGTTTCTCGATCAATTGGAGCCGGACAGTTCCTTTTATAATGTCGCGCAGGCACTCCGAATGAGCGGCGCCCTTAATCTACCGGCACTGCAAACATCGCTTGAAACAATCGTCGCTCGCCACGAATCCTTACGCACCACCTTTATGATGGCAGACGGAAGCCCCGTGCAGGTCGTCGCGCCAACTCTGAAAATGGCGCTGCCGGTGACCGATCTCAGCGAACTGTCAGAAGCGGAGCGCGAGGCCGAGTCGCGGCGGCTCTCTACTGAGGAGGCGCGGCAACCCTTCGACTTAGAGCGCGGCCCGCTGATACGAGCCAGCTTGCTGCGGATGCAAGCGGAAGAGCATGTGCTGTTGCTGAACATGCACCATATCATCTCGGACGGGTGGTCGACGGGAGTGTTCGTGCGCGAGTTGACGGCGTTGTATGAGGCATTCTCTCAGTCTCAGCCGTCGCCGTTGCCAGAACTTCCCATTCAGTACGCTGACTTCGCGGTGTGGCAGAGAGACTGGCTGTCAGGTGAAGTGCTGGAGCGACAACTTTCGTACTGGAAGGGGCAGCTCACGGGCGCGCCGGCGGTCATAGATTTGCCGACGGATCGTCCACGCCCCGCCGTGCAGAGTTACCGCGGAGCGCATCAGTCGATGAAGCTGTCGCGAGAGTTGACAGAGAAGCTCAAGGAGCTAAGCCAGCGCGAAGGTGCGACGCTGTTCATGACTTTGTTGGCGGCTTTCCAGACATTGCTGATGCGCTATACGAGTCAGGAGGATATTGTAATTGGCTCGCCCATCGCCGGACGCACGCGAGCCGAGACCGAGAATCTGATCGGGTTCTTCATCAACACGCTGGTGCTGCGCACTGACCTGTCAGGTGATCCAACCTTCAGAGAGTTGTTGGGGCGAGTCAGAGAGTTGACGTTTGGGGCATATGAGCATCAGGACGTGCCGTTTGAAAAGCTGGTCGAAGAGTTGCAGCCGGAGCGGAGCCTCAGTCGCAATCCACTCTTCCAAGTGATGTTCACGCTGCTGAATGCGCCAGGGCAGAATCTGGAGCTACCAGGTCTGACGCTGCGCCCACTACCGGCAGATAGTGGGACGTCACAGTTCGATGTGGCCCTCGCCATGTACGATGGGGACGAAGGGTTGCGGGGGGCATTCGGATACAGCACTGATCTGTTCGATGCGGCCACGATGACTCGGATGGTCAGGCATTTCCATACTCTTCTCGAAGGTGTCGTCGCCAATCCCGATCAGCATCTTTCGGCATTGCCGATGTTAGCCGAGGCCGAACGCCGGCAGCTATTGGTGGAGTGGAATGACATCCGGTCAGATTATCCAAAAGGGCGATGCATTCATGATTTGTTTGAAGCACAAGTCAAGCGCACGCCCGACGCCGTTGCCGTAGTCTTTGAAGGCGAGCAACTGAGTTACCGGGAACTGAATCGGCGAGCGAATCTATTGGCGCAACATCTACAAAAGTTGGGCGTCGGTCCTGAGGTGCGGGTCGGCATGATGTTGGAGCGCTCGCTTGAGATGTTGGTCGGGCTGCTCGGGGTTCTGAAAGCGGGCGGGGCATATGTGCCGCTGGACCCGGCGTATCCTCAAGAGCGAATCTCCTTCATGCTGGAAGACGCGGAGGCGCCGGTGCTGCTGACGCAAGCGCGTCTGGCGGGGAGCTTGCCGCCGCATGGTGCCGAGGTGGTGCGCCTGGACGCAGACTGGGACATGATTGCCCGCGGGAGCGCAGAGAATCCTGTGAGTGATGCTCAGGCAGAGAATCTCGCTTATGTGATTTACACATCGGGTTCGACCGGCCAGCCCAAAGGCGTGATGATCCCACACAGGGCATTAGTGAGCCACTGTATTGTGGCCGCGAAGCATTATGCTCTTCAGTCAAATGATCGCATCCTACAGTTCGCCTCCATCAGCTTCGACGTTGCCGCAGAAGAGATATTTCCGTACTGGTTGACTGGGGCGGCAGTTGTCATCCGGCCTGACGAGGTGGCTGCTTCGATCACAGATTTCCTTAGTTTCGTGGAGAAAGAAAAGTTGAGCGTCATTGATCTGCCGGCCGCCTTCTGGCACCAGTGGGTCAGTGAACTGAGTGGCACAGAAGCGCCTCTGCCTTCGACTCTTCGTCTGGTGATTGTGGGCAACGAGAAAGTTCTACCGGAGCGGTTGGCGACATGGCAGAAGACATTTGGGGATCGCGTTCGCTGGATCAACGCTTACGGACCAACCGAGGCGACGATCACGACGACGACGTATGAACCGGTGGGTTGGCGAGAAGATCAAACGGGTAGCTCCGTACCCATTGGCCGTCCGCTGGCGAACAAGCAGGTCTACATTTTAGATCGGCATTTGCAGCCGGTGCCAATCGGCGTCTCCGGCGAACTCTATATCGGTGGCGACACTCTGGCGCGAGGTTACCTCAACCGTCCGGAACTGACGGACGAGCGGTTTATTCCTCATCCGTTCAGCACGGAGACGGGCGCGCGAGTGTACAAGACGGGCGATGTGGCGCGCTACCTTGCGGATGGCAACATCGAATTCTTAGGCCGCAGTGATTACCAGGTTAAAATCCGTGGCTTTCGCATCGAGTTGGGCGAGATCGAGGCGATGCTGGCTAAGCACACAGGGGTGCATGCAGCGGTCGTGGAGGCGCGAGAGGAGGAGAGCGGTGACCAGCGCCTGATCGCCTACGTCGTGCCGACTCAGGGACAGGCCTTTGGTGAAAGCAATCAGATGGAATTATGGCCGTCGGTCGGAGAGTACCAAGTCTATGATGCGTTGCTGTACTACGCGATGACCAACGATCAACGTCGCAATGACAGCTACAAAGCGGCCATTAATCAATTGGTAAAAGATAAGGTCGTCGTCGAAGTCGGTACTGGAAAGGATGCGATTTTAGCCAGATTCTGTGTGGAGGCGGGTGCCCGGAAAGTCTACGCGATTGAAACGCTCGAAGAATCTTATCAGCTGGCCGGAGCTTTGATTAAAAGGCTGGGCCTGGAAGACAAGATCAAACTGATCCGCGGCTTCTCGTCCGAGGTGGAGTTGCCGGAAAAGGCCGACGTGTGTGTGTCGGAGATCATCGGCACGATTGGCAGTTCCGAAGGAACGGCCCCGATTCTCAACGACTCGCGAAGGTTTCTGAAAGAGAGTGGAGTGATGATCCCGCAGCGATGCCTGACAAAGATTGCTGCGGTTCGCCTGCCCGACGAGATTTCAAATGAACCTGGTTTCACTGAGTTGACAGGGCATTACACCGAGAAAGTTTTTGAGCAGGTCGGGCATAAATTCGATGTCAGGCTGTGCATCAAGAACTTCCCCAAATCAAATCTTATCTCCAATGTTGAGACTTTTGAAGATTTGGATTTCACCGGCTATACCGAGCCGGAATATAACCGTGAAGTGAACTTCAGTTTCAGTCAGGATACCAGATTCGACGGCTTTCTCTTGTGGCTCAATCTACACACGATTGAAGGTGAAACGATAGATACATTAGAAGACAAGTACAGTTGGTTGCCCGTCTACTTTCCTGTGTTTGACCCGGGCATCCAGGTCTTCAAAGGTGATCGCCTCAAAGCGGTCTGTAGCTCCATGCTGAGCGATAATGGAGTTAACCCGGACTATGCGATTAAGGGATTCTTAATCAGACAAAATGGCGAAGTGATAAATTTCGGCTACGAATCATTTCACCACAAACGCTCATATCAGAAGACAGGATTCTATGAGCGATTGTTCGGTGAAGATGTCGTTAAGATAAACAGCTCTGCGAATGATGAAGCGGTTTCCGCGAGGAGCTTGCGGGCTTATCTCGGCAAACATTTGCCTGACTATATGGTGCCGGCGGCGTTTGTGATGCTGCACGCGCTACCTTTAACGCCGAACGGTAAAGTTGACCGTCGGGCATTGCCGGCGCCCGATCAAGCGCGACCCGACTCAGAGAGGGATTTTGCCGCGCCGCGCGATGCGTTGGAACTCCAACTCACCAAGATGTGGGAAAACATTCTGGGCGTGCAGCCGTTGGGTGTGACCGACAACTTCTTCGAACTGGGCGGACACTCGCTGCTGGCGGTACGTCTGTTTGCGCAGATCGAAAAGTCGCTTGGCAGGAAGTTGCCGCTCGCGACACTCTTCGAAGCGCCGACAATTGAGCATCTGGCTGATATTCTCCGGCAGCAAGGATGGACATCACCGTGGTCGTCGCTCGTACCTATTCAACCCGGCGGTTCCAAACCACCTTTCTATTGCACACATGCCGGTGGTGGTGAGGTCCTTTTCTATCGTGATCTGGCACGTCATCTCGGTTCGGATCAACCGTTCTATGGATTACAGCTACGCACTCTGAATGGGATTCAAATGCCCCACAACACCGTCGAGGAGATGGCGGCTCACTACATCGAAGAGATGCGTGCCTTGCAGCCGGAAGGCCCTTATTATCTGGGAGGCGCATCCTTCGGAGGCCTGGTGGCATTTGAGATGGCGCAGCAGCTTCATGCGGGGGGGCAGCGGGTGGCTCTGCTCGCATTGTTTGATACTTATGGACCGAAGGCTAGATTTTCGGCGGGTGTCACCGCGCGCCGCCGTCAGATTGATTCCTTAAAACAGAGAATGGAAATTCACTTTCATAACCTGAAGATGCTTGAGCCTAAGGACAGACTGAATTATTTTTCGCAGAGGGCGGGGAAGATTCCGAAGATAGCCAAGCAGAATATCAAGAATAAATACCGGAAGTACGCCCCTAAGTTTTACCAAGCCATCGGGCGTCCATTGCCTCCTGCGCTTGAGAAAACTCATGATCTCATCGGTCACGCGCACACCGATTATTGGCCGCGGATCAGAACCTATCCGGGCCGACTGACCATCTTTCGGGCCAAGGTGCAACTACCTGGAATTAGTCCTGACCCGACGATGGGCTGGGATGGATATGCGGCTGAAGGGCTGGAGATTCACGAGGTTTCCGGCTTTCATGGAGCCATCATTGTGGAACCCCATGTTCGATTCCTGGTTGAGAAACTGAACGATAGCTTTGCCAGTGCGCGTGCGACTGAGTCAGACAGGCATTCCTGAAATTGAGGGATGAGGGGTGAGGGATGAAAGAATGGCTGTCGACGATGTGTTGACGATTCATCCTTTCACTCGCTTGAGCAGCAACTTTCGAAGTATGACGATCACCACTGTAGCAGCAACTCCCTGGCTGGCGTCTTTCAAGCCAAATTCGCGCGCGCGCGTGCGTCTGTTCTGTTTCCCATATGCAGGCGGCGGGGCGCATATTTATCGCGCGTGGCCTGACAGTCTACCGGCGAGTATTGAGGTCTGCCCCATCCAGCTTCCCGGACGCGGTGCCCGAATGATGGAAGAGCCTTTTACTCAAATGTCGTCGCTGGTACAAGCCACTGCCGAGGCCTTGCTGCCGTATCTGGACAAGCCGTTCGCTTGCTTCGGTCACAGCATGGGTGCGCTGGTGAGCTTTGAGTTCGCTCGTCGGCTTCGCAGCCGGAACGGCCCACAACCAATTCACCTTTTCGTTTCCGGATGTTTCGCTCCTGAAATTTCTGATCCTGATCCTCTCCATACCTTACCGGATTCCGAATTGCTGGCGGAATTGCGTCGTCTGAACGGAATGCCCAAAGAGGCGCAAGAGAACGCTGAACTGATGCGGTTGATGCTTCCCACCTTACGGGCGGATTGCACGGTCACTGAAACTTATACTCACACGAAGGAACCCCCGCTTGCGTGCCCCATCTCTGCGTTCGGTGGCTTGCAGGATCACATGGTCAGCCGTGATGACCTTGAAGCCTGGCGTCAACAGACGACTGCTTCCTTTTCGCTGCGGATGTTTCCTGGCGACCACTTCTTCCTGCAGACAGCCCAACCACTTCTCCTTCAAATACTCTCTCGCGAATTACAGTAACTCGTTACTCCACCGGGCCGGAAGTGAATAGCGCGTTGCTGATGATTTGGGAACCGTTGCACGCGGCGGGCGTGTAACGACGCGGGCTGACATCTGCCGGGGCGGTGTACAATATCGCTCCGGTTGACTCTCCCTTGGGTCGTTGCTGGTTCGTGCGCGCAATTTCGCGAGAGACGCTGAAAGAGTCCGGCGCAGCCGAAAACCAAAAGCCTGCCGTTGCTGATGAGCGCCATAATCTCCATTGATGAACTGCTGATGTCCGTCGCGGCGGACGTGCCGTCCGCGCCGGCAATCGTCTCCGATGTGCATTCGGATCATCATCTGCTGGAGTTGACGCTCGCCGGCGACGAAGCGGCTTTCGCGGAATTGGTCAGACGCTACCGCCATCAGATTACGAACTACGTCTACCGCATCATCAACGATTACGAAACGGCGGTCGATCTGTCACAGGAAACCTTCCTGCGCGTCTACCGCGCGGCGGAGCGCTATCAATCGAGCTACGCTTTTTCGACATACATTTACCGCATCGCCACCAATCTGGCGATTAGCGAGTTGCGGCGGAGGAAGCGGCGGCGGCTGGTTTCGCTGACCGGCTTCTTTCAGCGCCACGACCAGTCGGGCGAGGCGCGCGAGTTTGATCCGCCGGACGCACAACCGTTGCCGGACGTGACCCTGGTTGCCGATGAACGCCGGATGGCGGTGGCGCGCGCGATTGCGACGCTGCCCGATAAATACCGCGCGCCGTTGGTACTACGTGATGTCGAAGGACGCAGCTACGAAGAGATCGCGCAGATTCTGGCGATGAGCGAGGGGACGGTGAAGTCGAGAATCAACCGGGCGCGCACCTTCCTGCGCGACAAGTTGCAAGCGTATTTGTAAGACGAGGAATTTAATGAGGTATATGAACTGCGAAACATTTCGGGCCGAGATTGACGAGGCCGGCCGGCGTTCGCGGCCGAGCGCGGGTGCGGCGGCCCACCTCGCGCGATGCTCAATGTGCGGCACCTTTTACCGTGAGCGGATGACGCTTCGCGGACTTGTGGGCGAATTGGAAATGGTGCTCGCACCAGCGGATTTCGAATTCCGGTTGCGTGCCCGGATGGCCTCCGAAAAAGATCGTCAGGGCGGGCGCGGCGGCGCACGTTGGGGCTTTGCGCCCGGCGCGCTGACAATCGCGCTGCCCGCCTGCTGCGTGCTGGTCATCGGTCTTGCGGTCAGTCAAAACTATCGCCGATCCCAACTCGCTGATGGCATCGCAAAGCCTCCGACAGAAACCGTCGCCGCAGTTTCTTTGCCGAACGTGAACCCCGTCAATCGCGAATCGACAACCAGTGCAGCGCCGAATGTGGAAACGATCTCGTCACAGACAGCGAGGCCGTCAACATCGCGGCGCATCAATCCAAGCGGACGCCGCCTGCAAGCTACGACGCGCACGCCCAGCCTGCGGGTCGCGCGCGTCGCGTCTGCGGGTGTGAACGAATTGGTTGAGTCGACTTCGCTGAGTCTGCGCGGGGCTGGCGTCGTCGAGGCCAGGCCGATGGTCGGCGTGCCGATGAGCGCGGCGGCTCAGACGGTGCTGGTGGCTGTGCGTAACGCCCGCGGCGTCGATCAAATTGTCTCCATCGCGCCGGTCAGCTTCGGCGCGCAGGAACTTGTCGAACGCGCGGACGCGACGGCGCAAGTTTCCGCGCCGGCGAAAGAAGTCGTGTGGTAAATAAGGAACGCAACAGTGAACAGTTTTAAGTTTTGAGCTGAAAACCGAAAACTCAAAACTGAAAACTGTCTGCCGGTTTCGATTCAATCCTTTGACGTAACAAGTTTTGTTCAGGTATTTAATGATGAAAGCGTCGCGCCACAAGATTGGTCATTTGCACAAGATATATCATCTGCTCGCGCGCAGAGCACGCCTCGTCGTCATACGCTGCGGTGTCCGCAACGCGCTCAGTTCCGTATTCTTTGTCATCACCGCCTTCATGACGCAGACACAAGCGGCGATGCCCGCGCCACTCACTTCAACTCCGTCGTCGCTGTCGCAGTCTGAGAAAAAGCAGGAAGAGGTCAAGCGAATAAGACGGACGGCACCTGTCGCGCCGCCGCGGTCGATTGATTCGCCGAACGGCGCGACCTCTGTCGCTCCCGCCGCAACGATGACCCCGGCGAAATCGTCTACACCGCCGGAGATGCCGCCGCCGCGCCGCGCATCGCCTGCGCCCACGCGGGCTGTCATCGCGCCACGCGCTGCCGTCACGACAAAATCTTCTTTGCCTCCCCGCGCGCCGCTGCCCCCCGCCGAAGTCGTGACCGTCATCCACCGTCTGAGCGGTTGGAAGTTGCTGGCGTGGTTCGCGTCGAGGCGCTCGCCGGTGATCGAGGTCGATGATCTGCCGCTGGATGCGGACGTGCATATCAACATCATCGCCGGGTTCGTCGCAGGTGACGGGCGCGCGGTGGTCGCGCATCTCGGACAGGGCGAGGCCGAAGCCGAAAACTTAGCGGCGCCGCCGAACCTCGTCATGGAACCTGTTGACGCTACAGGCCGGCCCAATCTGCTTGTCGTGCGGCGCGACGGGCGGCAGTTCAAGGCGCGCTTCATCGGACTCGACGCCGGCACCGGGCTGTCGCTCCTGGAAGTTCAGTCGCCGATTATTCAAACGTCGCTGCCCGCTGCCCCACACGCTCCTATCAACACCGGACAGCGCGTGCGTCTCTTCGCCCCTACGCCAGTCGTCCCCACACCACTCGCCCCGACGCCGGTGGCGCCGCCGAATGCGCCATCGAATGCCGCGGTGATCGCGTCAGTTGCGGCGGCCACGGCCACGGCGACAACCGTGGGCAATACCATCTTTTTTGACATGAGTGAAGTCGAGGGTCAATTGACAGCGGTTAAGCATTCGCTGGCCGGCCATGCCGTGCGGGCCGGGGTGCGTGCCGACGGATTGACGCCTTCGTGGACGGGGGCCGTTGTCACCGACGTGTCGGGCGCGCTGGTCGGCATCGTGGGGCGGGGCGCAGCCGGAGATGTAAGTCTGATTCCGGGGGACGCGGTGCGCGGTGCGATGGCGCGGCTGCTGGCCCGGCGCGCGAGCGTGTCGCAGCCGTGGTTCGGCGCGCGCGGTGATTCGGTCGCCACTGCCGACCCGGAACAACTGCTGCTCCGCGGGTGGTCCCAGGAACAAGCGAGGTCGCTCAAGCACAAGCCTCGCGGGGTGTTGCTGACGGCGGTCGCGCCGGGAACTCCGGCCTCGCTCGCCGGACTCCGCAGCGGTGATGTCATCGCGCGCGTCAGCGAGCACGAACTGAGCGGAGTCGATGATTTCACTTTTCTGTTGAAGGACGCGGGCGCCGGTTCGACGCTCGACCTGACGGTGCTGCGGGCACTGGTCACTGAACCGTTGAAGCTGTCCGTGACGCTCGGCGAATCCGAGAATCCGATCTTCGCCACCGAGCACGCCGAGGCCGAAAGCGTGCGGAGCTTACAGGCCATCCTCCGGGCGAGGGAACAGAGCCTGCGCCAAACGGAAACGGAACTCATCACACTCGTCGAAAAAGCGCAGCTTGAAGCAGATGCCGCGCGCCGCCACAAAGATCAATCTCGCTCCGCAGCATCGAGCCGGCAATTGCTTGACGCGCGGAAGAAGCTGGACGATACGCGCCGGGGGCTGCTCGACACGACGCGGCGCATGGCCGAGGCTGCGAACAAAACGGCGCTGGCCGAAAAGCGTGTGGCCGATTCGTCCCTTGCATCCGGTGTCCGGGTATTCAATAAGCCGCAACTCGTCGATGGGCTGCAAGCGGTTGCCATTTCGTCGAGGATGGCCGCGCGCTTCAAAGCGGCAAAGGGACTGCTCGTCATCGGGGTGCGCAAAGGCAGCGCGGCCTCCGCCAGCGGCCTGCGTTCCGGTGACGTCATCGAGACCATCAACGGTCAGCCGTTTTCCGACTTCGTGATACAGCTTAATCAAAACCATGCCATCGACAAGCATGCCGACCTTGATCTTGGCCTCGTCCGCGAAGGGAGAAAAATCTCCCTCAATCTTTCCCCACGTGGCGCAAACAAATAACGGCGAGCCGTCCACCCCACCTTTGTCGACCGCCGCACGGGAAGAGCATCAGCACACCCGACAGGCTACCGCTCGGTAAGCATAGATAATGCAAGACCCAAGACAAAAGACATGGGAATTAGCACAAGTTGATGCTGATGCGGCTTTACGTTTTGCGAGAAATATCGAATGGGATTGGTATCGCTGCCAATCTCTGGCGAGAGTCGCGTGGCACACTAAATCTAAAGCTAAATTTATGAAAATCGTAAATGAAGCTCTGGAAGCTGCCCGCGAAATGTCAGAGCCAAATAGAACTGTGTCTTGCTCGGCTTGGATTGTGCGTGCGATGGCACAGCGTGACGACATAGATATTTTGCCCGTCGTAAAAGAACTATTACAAATCATCGAGCGTGAGCCGAATCCTGTATGCCAAGCAGATGCTTTGCTTTTGCTCTTTGAGGCTATATCTCGTAAACGAGAGTTACGGGAAGTTGTACTGACACCGTTGCTGAAGGCTTGCGAAGCGATGAGAAGTTGGAAGAAGCCGAGAACCTTAAAATATATTGCTTTGATTTTAGCGGCAGATGATTTACCTTCCGCGAATAAAGTTATTGAAATGATTCAGAAAGAGTCCATTAAGCGGCAGGCAAAAGAGGCTATCGGAAAGCGCGAGTGGCTTGGAGCGCATGAGTTCTTTCCCTATTACGCTAAGACCGCTAACCTGGAATAATTATGTTTGCCGGACATCGACTGGCCGACCACCAATCGACACTGATCGACGAAAAGCCGGGCGATTGAAAATCGCTTCACTTGTGCTACTCTAGCCGCCCTAAACCGCTCGTTGTTTCAAATCGCTGATTGCTCGTGGAAGGCGTTGTCGCTGTCACCATGCTGCACAAAGCCGTCGACTCTTATCACAATCTGCTCGCCGAAAAGGAACTCGCCGAAGCGTCGCGCGCGATGCTGGACGAGGGGCTGGAGCGCGCCAAATTGATCTTCGGCGGGCGTCGTCTGTCGCCCTACCTGCGACCGCACTTCGTCACCGAGGAAGATTTCGCGCGCGTCTGTTCGATCTGCGAAACCGTGTGGGGCGCGATTCAGAAGGTGAAGGATGCCACCGTTAAAGACTCCGCGTTGATCGATGAACTCGGCCTCAACGAAATCGAACGCGATTTAGTCAGCATCGACCCCGGTTACGTCATGGTCTCTCCGACCGCGCGGCTCGATTCGTTCCTGACCGAAGAAGCGTACAGCTTCGTCGAGTTGAACGGTGAAAGTCCCGCCGGCATCGCGTATGCCGACGCGGCCTACGAAATCTTTTCCGCGCTGCCGGTAATGCGGCGGTTCGCGGAAAAATATAATGTGCGCCATCTCTCCGGGCGGCGTCTGATGCTCGACACGCTGCTCAGCGCGTACACCGAATTCCTGGGACGCCGGCCCGACGCGGCACCGCGCATCGCGATTGTCGATTTCAGAGGGCTGCCGACGGAAAAAGAGTTCGAGCTGTTCAAGGATTACTTCGAATCGCAGGGTTATCCGGCAATCATCAGCTCGCCCGATGAGTTGGAGTTCTCCGGCGGCAAGCTGCGCTCCGGCGACTTCGAGATCGACATCGTTTACAAGCGGCTGCTGGTGAATGAATACCTGCCGGTGATGGCGGAACACCCGGCATTGCTCGACGCCTATCGTGCGCGCGCCATCTGCATGGTCAACAGTTTCCGCTCGAAGCTGATTCACAAAAAGGCGCTCTTCGCGGTGCTTACCGACGAGCGGTACGCGCCGCTGTTTGCGGCGGACGAGCACGCGGCCATCAGCCGTCACGTCCCCTGGACGCGGCGCATGCGTGACAGGCGGACGACTTATCGAAACGAGCAGATTGACCTGGTGGAGTTCACCGCCGCGCATTCTGATAAGTTGGTGTTGAAGCCGAACGACGATTACGGCGGTCACGGCATATACATCGGCTGGAACTCCGACCGGGCGGCGTGGGACGCGGCGATCAAACACGCCCTCACCAACGGCGACTATATCGTGCAGGAGAGGGTCAGAACCGCGCGCGAAACTTTCCCGGCCTTACAGCCGGACGGCACCATCGAGTTCGCCGAACAACTCGTCGATCTCGACCCGCTACTCTTTAACGGCAAAGTCGGCTCGGCATTCACCCGGCTCTCTTTCACCGAATTGGCTAACGTCTCGTCGGGTGGCGGGATGGTTCCGACTTTTATTATCAGCGAAAAAGGCACTGGCGGGGATTGATCGGGGCGGCGGGCGAGAAGCTCGGGCGGCTCGCCTCGCTGGTCTTCGAAGCCTCAGCATAAGAGGAATCAAAAGTGGAAGACGACCGAGATGACGACAATGACAACGCGGGACCGACGCCGGACGAGCGCCGCCAGACTAGACGCGAGCGTTTAATCCTTGATCTGTTTTTCAACGGAACCGATTTGACCGGCGTCGCCAGCATCAATGACATCAGCCTTGGCGGACTCTACATGAAGACGCAGCAGTTCATTCCCGAAAATTCGCTGCTGACATTGCGCATTCCGTTCGCCGAGGGCGACGTGATCGTGAATGGGGAAGTTGTCTACACAAGGCCGAATGATGGCATCGGCATCCGCTTTCAGGGACTCAGGGATGCCGACCGCGAAATCATCAAGCGCGCGCTCGCCGACACGTGACGTGCGCGAGCGAAGGGCCGCGTTTGTCGTGGCCGCAGCTTACCGCCGAGACGCGCGTTGCACTGGGCCGCACGCTGGAAGGTTTGTACGAGAGACAGGACGCGGCGGCAGCGTTCGATGCGCTCGCCGTCGACAAGCAACAGGCGCTGCTGCTCTTCGTACGGCGTCTTGGACAACTCGGATTGTGGCAAGCCGTCAGGCGCGTCGTGAACATCTACGGAGAGGGTGGGGTCGGCATCGATTTTGAAGCATCGCCGCTCTTCGTCTCGACGCTGCGCCGCCGGCCTGACTTTACGCGGTTGCTGGCGGCCCGCCGTGGATGCATGATTGGCTTCCGCGAACGCCGCCGCCGCCGTGCCGCGCTCCACTTCCTGCAATGCGCGCATGCGGAGCAGGATGGACGCCGCTGGTCAGTACACTTCGACTTATACAACCCGATAGCTTCGCCGTCCTCGGCGTGGCGACACCTCTACCACGAAAGTCTGCGCAAGGTGACGCCGGATTGGCGGATCATTAAAAAGGAATTGGCGGATTAAATCTTACCTGCGAAGCGTCGTCCGCATTAATGTTTGATTGAGGAGACGAGAAGAATTTATGTTCGAACAATACACACTCGGCATCGAGGAGGAGTTCCAGATCGTTGACCCGCAGACCCGCGAATTGCGTTCGCACGTTTCGGAGTTTCTCGACGAAGGAAGGATGCTGCTGGGTGAACAGATCAAGCCGGAGATGATCCAGTCAATGATCGAAGTCGGGACGGGCATCTGCCGGAACATTCAGGAGGCCCGCGCCGACATCACGCGGCTACGCGCAATCATCTCGTCACTGGCGCGCAAGAACGGGCAGGTGATCGTCGCCGCTTCGACGCACCCCATCTCGCACTGGCAGGATCAGACGATCTTCGATGACAAGCGTTACCAACTGCTGGTCGAAGAGATTCAGATGGTCGCGAGGTCGCTGTTGATCTTCGGCCTTCACGTCCACGTCGGCATCGCCGATAAGGAGCGCGCGATTCATATCATGAACGCAGCGCGCTACTTCCTGCCGCACGTACTGGCGCTGACCACCTCGTCGCCGTTCTGGCTCGGACACAACACCGGGTTGAAGTCGTACCGCTCCGAGGTTTTCAAAAAGTTTCCGCGCACAGACATCCCCGACCACTTCGACTCACACTCGTCCTTTCAGCGCTACGTCGAGTTGCTGGTCAAGACGGGGTGCATCGACGATGGCAAAAAAATCTGGTGGGACGTCCGCCCGCACCCTTACTTCCCGACGCTCGAGTTCCGCATCTGCGACATTCCGACGCGCGTCGACGACACGATTGCCATTGCTGCACTCTTTCAAGCGATTGTCGCGAAGCTCGACTCGCTGATCGAAAAAAACCTCGGCTTCCGACTCTATCGCCGGATGCTGATTCAGGAGAACAAGTGGCGCGCGGTGCGTTGGGGACTCGACGGCAAGATGATCGACTTCGGCAAGCAGAAAGAGGTTCCGGTGCGCGACTTGATTCTTGAACTGCTGGAGTTTGTCGACGACGTGCTCGACGAACTCGACTCTCGCAAAGAGGTCGAGCACATCCACACCATCTTGGAGCGCGGTACGTCCGCCGACGAACAGCTCAGGGTGTATCAAGAGACGGGGAGTCTCCCATCGGTCGTCGATCACCTCATCCAACGCACGATGGAGAACGTTCCACAGGAAGTGTGATGCTCTAGCACCGCCGAGCACGCCGAGGACTCAAAAGTGAGGGGTGACAGGTGACTAGAGGGGGACAGCCTGCATCGCACTTCTGCGGTAATAACCTCCTGCTGGGCCACACGAGCGAACTCGTTGTTGAGATACTTGCGCCACCCGGCATCAACATTGATTTTCCTATCACCTGTCACTGAGTGTGAACAGAAACAGTAGGTAGCCAAAAAAAGGAGGCAATGTCCGAAGACCTCTGTAAACTGA
>JACDEG010000781.1 GCA_013816505.1 Pyrinomonadaceae bacterium
GCACGACCGTCAACGGCGGTTTCACCGCCGCCGCCGGCAACAACACCGCAAACGATAACGTGACGCTCGGCGGATTAGTTAACAATCTTCTCGGACGACCGGCGCGTATTCAACAGACTTTCATCGGCAACCTCAGCGACAATGTCTTCCTGCCGTTTCGTGACGGCAACAATGTCACCCTCTTCGCCGAGCAGCACAAGCTGAATCAATACAACTTCTTTTTCCAGGACGAATGGAAAGTGAGGCCAAACCTGACGCTGAACTACGGCGTGCGGTGGGAGATCAACCCCGCTGCGACGACCAGCGGCGGTGAAGTTTTGCTGGCTACGACGCCAATTGTCGGCACGGGCGCGCCCGTCTCCTTCGCCGAGGCGGACCGATGGTACG
This sequence comes from Pyrinomonadaceae bacterium, assembly GCA_013816505.1. GTDB lineage: Bacteria > Acidobacteriota > Blastocatellia > Pyrinomonadales > Pyrinomonadaceae > JACDEG01. The sequence continues at coordinate 388 of JACDEG010000781.1, forward strand.
ACACCACCGACATCGGCGTTTTCGGCCCACGTCTCGGGCTCGCTTGGAGTCCCGATTACAAGGACGGTTTCTTTCACGGGCTCTTCGGCGAGACGGGCCGGAGCGCGATCCGCGTAGGCTACGGCATCGCCTATGACACGATCTCCTCCTTCCAGGTGACGGCGGCAGCCGGGCGCGTACCGGGGCTTCTCGTCACGTGCTCTTCGACCTTCCCGTTCACGACGGCAACGAACGGCTGTACGCCGCCGTCGAACACAACCGTCAACAGCGGATTCCCGCTGACGCTCTCTCCACCTTCGATCACTCCATCGTCGTTCCTCACGCCGCCGCAGCAGGTCTTCAGTAACGCGCCGCCGATTACAGTCTTCGCGCCCGAGATGAAGGTGCCGACCGTGCACCAGTGGAGCCTCAGCTTCCAGCGCGAACTGCCGATGGGCTTTGTCGCTCAAGCCGCATACATTGGGCGCGCCGGGAATCGGCTCTTCATGGCCTACAACATTAACCAGATCAACTCGGATCCGCTTCTAGCGTCGTTCGGGTTGCTGCGGCAGAACCTTGACAACGGCTGCAGGCCGGACGGTTCCGGCCCCCAATCTACGGACAGGTCGTGTGTTAACCCGATCCCCGCGGCGTCCATCCCGCTCATTGGTCGGCTCACTGCCGCGGGACTGAACGGGGCTTCGTTCGTTAATAATGACACCGTCATCGGCCAATTAAACACCAACGCCGCCGGCGCGCTCGCGGAAAGAATCGAAGACAACACGCTGGCTCTGCGCCTGAGGCCCAACCAGCAGTTCTCGACCATCACCTATCTCGACAACAGCGGCGCATCGAACTACCACGCTGCACAGTTCACCATCCGTAAGCGCTTCAGCAGCGGTTTAGGCATGAACATGGCTTACACGTTCGGTAAGTCAATTGACAACCAATCGGTTGACCCCGTGGGCGCGGCATCGGGCGGCGGACTCACGACGACTACTTCGCGCAACCCGATCGACATCCGCAACTTTCGCGAGGAGCGCGCGCGCTCTGACTTCGACCGCCGCCATGTGCTGACGATCGGCTCAGCCTGGGATCTGCCGGTCGGGAGTGGCAAGCGCTTTTTCGGCGATGCCGGAAGCGTCGTTAACCAAATCCTCGGCGGGTGGAGCATCAACGGAATTTACAACTACATGTCGGGCGAGCCGTTCAGCGTCCGCAGCGGCTCACGCACGTCGAACTCGGCGCACGAATCGCGCGCCGACGTGATCGCGCCAATCCGCGCGCAACTGCAAGAGGTTCCGAGCGTCGCCGGTCCCTTGGTTTTTCCGAACGACGACGCCTTCGCCATCCCGGCACCTGGTACGAACGGCGCGGGTCGTAACATCTTCACCGCCCCGGCTTACTGGAATCTTGACCTGAGCTTTATCAAGATCTTCCAGCTTTCGGAGCGCTTCCGTATGCAGTTCCGCACGGAAATGTTCAATGCGCTCAATCACACCAACTTCGACAATCCGCGTGACGCCTCGAGCGGATCGCCGAGCATCCTTTCGAACCTATTTGCACAAACATGCTGCGCGGCGGTGGCGCCGCCCTCCACGCAGACGATTATCCAGACTGGCGAGTCGGCCCGCGTGATTCAATTCGCGTTGAAGCTACAGTTTTAATTGGTTCCTGTACGATGGAAGGACAAGAAGGGTTGCTCTCGATACGAGAGTAGATAGTTGTGTAGTCCGCAGGCGAGGTGCTGCATTA
>JACDEG010000344.1 GCA_013816505.1 Pyrinomonadaceae bacterium
TCAATGAGGTTATCAATCTTCAGCATCTGATCAGTATGCTGGCTGAGACGATCTTTCTCAAAGAACTGGTGAGAGGGTTTTTATTACCTCCCCGATTCAGCTATTGAGCCTAAATGAAAAGAGAAAGAGGTAACTATGAAACACAAAATGACATTACCAATCACGCTCGTGCGGGGCGCACGGCCATCGTCGTTGAACGGATTCACTTCACGCACGGCGGTCTGCTTTCTGTTCATGATTTGCGCCGGTTTATTGATAACGGCGCACGCGGGTGAGGCGCGTGCTCAGACGCAAGGGACGATTCAAACAATCATGGTGCGGTTCAGGGGAGTTGACCGCCCGGTTTCTCTCTATGTGCCGACAAGTTACGGGAGTGGGACGCCAATTCCGTTGTTGTTTGCGTTACACGGCGCCAGCGGCGACGCCTCGGTGATGTATGACCCGGACAAACACATCACCGAATTCGCCGAGTCGGAAGGCTTCATCGCCGTTTTCCCGAACGGCCTGAACAGACCCGGCGCGCCGGCGGGCAGCACCAACTACTACTGGGAAGACCCCGTTAACCAGCCGTACATGAATCACTTGATTGATTTGATGCAGGGCTCTTTCACGATAGACACGGCGCGGATTTACTTCGTCGGCTTTTCGGGCGGCGCGAAACTCATCTACAGGTTGGCTGCAGACCCGCAAATCTCTGCGCGCATCGCGGCGGTCGCTACCGTGGCCGGCGAAATCGGCGGAAAGAGTACGGACCCGACGACTTCCGACTGGGAGGTTATTGATCCGAGCGCCTCCGGCGGCGTGCCGATGTCGGCTCTCCTGCTGCAAGGCGGGAACGATATAAGACTCCCTGAGCATGGCGGATTTGATGATGAATTCGAGCGGATCGGGGCGTCGTTCCAAGTGAAAGTGGACATTTGGCGGCTCTTCATAAACGCGAGAACAGGTTCGAGTGTGACACTTCTCGGCGCGCCGGCGCGCGTGGAAGCGACGCGCTACACGAACACGACGACCGGCCACACGGTCATTTCGGCCAGAGACCCGGTGCTCGCGCATCGTTGGCCCGAATGGAATTACATGGAGGCCATCTGGGACTTCTTTGAGCAAGCGCCGACGCGGTAAACCGAGAAGGTGAAAATAAAGAAATCATGCCACCTCGCTCACGATAGAACTTATAGACGGAGGTAAAATCTGATGAAAAAATTACGATTAGTTACTGTCGCAGCCTTGATGTTAATAGGTCTCTTTGCCAACGTAGCGATGGCGAAAGATTGCACGTGGACGGTAACGGGTACGGTCAAGGTAGCGTCGCAGGAACCGGAGTTGATTAGTAAGTACGGCGCGCAGATTCCTTTGGACGGCATTCAGGTTAAAGTTTCCGGCGCGACGATTGCTTGGTTCGACGAGTGGGACACGGTGACGACGAATGCCAAAGGTGGTTTTTCTGTGACCAAACAGAAATCTTGTGAAGACCGCAAGCTCAAGATCGAAGTTAAGTTTCAAAATGACGACCTGGAAGTGCGCCACGAACACGCGACCAGCGACCCGTTCACCAACGTCAAGTGGTACACGATTGTCGAGGACGGCGAACGCCGCCGCGAGGCCGGCAGGATTGAGATTGTGCCGACGGTCTTCGACGCCGGAAAGAATCATGACTTAAACGACAGCGAGGCGCGCAGCCATGCCGACATTTGGGTGATGGCTACCAAGTTGCGCAATCATCTGGCGACTTACGGCACGAGCTTCAAGTTCACGAAGAAGAGCGTGATCAAATACCCGCACAACGGTATTGCGAGTGATAACGTCGAATCCAGTTACTGCAATCCCATCACGCAAGTGGTTTACATTTACAAAAGCAACGACGGAAAGGAAGATCACCTGAACGTCCAAACGCTGTACCATGAAATGGCACACTCATGGGCATTTCAACACGTCAGCGGCGAGCTTGATCTGGCGACCAATCTCATTTTCACAGGCTCGACGCACTGCGCCAACGAGAAAGAACATGTTTCTTTCCACGAAGCCTTCGCCACGGTTGTGATGGAACGCTCATATGAGGAAATCTTCGGGAAGAAGCACACCCTGCCCTACAACCGCGATGCCTTGAAAGAAGGTCTGACTTGTGAGGACGGTGTGGACAAAATTGATTCGATGCGCGACATGGAAGTGCACGAACTCGGCTGGATGTCGCTCTTCCGAATGTTGACGACGAAAGATTTGTACAAATACACGTACCGGGGCGAAGCCAGCAGCACCAACCCCGATCCATACGATGCGGATTCTTCCAATTCGTCGGTGTTCATCTCCCTCAGTTCGAACACCACTTCCTTCGGCTGTAGCAACCCGACCAACTTCACACTCAAAAACCTGCTCGACGTGTTTCTGCCTCACTCGTTCAAAGGCTTCGGCGATAATCTGAAAAAAGACGAAATGAACACTGACGCCTTTATGAACCGTGCGGCGAAAATTCTCGGCTTCGAGAGTAAAGAAACGGCGCTCAAGAATTTGCTCGACCCGACCAAAACGAGCGAGCCGCGCGACGAGCTGTGCGGCCAATTGACACCGATAGAGAAGTCGGCGATTTCTCGAAGGCCGTGAGAAAAACGAAGCAGTCACTCACGTGTCATGCCGAGTAACAAAGAAGCGAGGAATCTGTTTTCAAATAGATTCCTCGCTTCGCTATGCTTTGATTGAAATGATGAAACGCCGGGTTTATTTCTCGTCGAGTAATTTCTTGATGACCGTATTCAGTTCCGTCTCGTTCGTCTCGCTGACGCCGACGTTGATGTAGCGCAGCGTGCCGCGTCGGTCGATCATGACAGCGGTCGGGATTGAGGTGACGCCGTAGCTGAGCGCCGTGCGGTCGGAATCGGCGACCGCGAAGCCGTAGGTCGCGCCGAGCTTTTTCTTGAACTGCCGCAGCGTCTCTAACTCCTCGGCGGGCGTCCCGCGTCCCTGCGCGCTGTCGTAGTAGCGGGTCAGACCGATCACGGTCAGGCCGCGCTCTTTGTACTTTTTGTGCAGCCGGTCGAGTTGCGGGATTGTGAAGCGGCACGGCCCGCACCACGTCGCCCAGAAGTCGAGCAGCACGACACGGCCACGCAAATCGGCAAGCTTCACCGGCGATTGGTCGATCCACTCCACCACCGCGATTTCCGGCGGCGTGCGCCCGCCCGTCGACGCCAAACTCCCGTTGGCTGTCGCGCGCGTCTCGTCGGCCTTCAAAATATCTTCAAGTGATTCTCCATGGTGAGCCAGCATCCGCGTCGCCCGTGCGTAGAGCATCGCTGACGGAAAGGCGAGTCCCATCGCGCGCAGTTCGTGGAGCGTGGCGACGGCGGCGGCGCGGTTATTGGTGAAAGAATAGACCTCCGACAGAAACGAGCCGGTGTTGATCAGCATCGAGTCGCGCCGGGATGGTTCGGTGGCGTACTGTCCGGGCGCGATGGTCTTCGCCGCTGCGTACGCTTCGACGGCGTGCGGCAGGGCGCGGTCATACTGCTTGCCGCGATAAAGGGTAATCGCCAGCGTGCTCTCCAGGCGGTAGCGCTCCGAAAGTTTCTGCGGCTGGTTCCGCCCGTAATCGGCGAGTGCCCGCGCCGCCTCGTCCAATTGATTCAACTGCACCGCGCGCACGACGACGACGGCGCGCGCGTCCTGTGCCATCGCGGCGGGCGCTTCCGGGTTCTCGGCGAGGAAGCGGCGAAGCGCTCCGAGCGCGCTCTCGTCTTTCGCGGCAAGATGGTAGAGCATGCCGAGGTAATAGAGGTCGGCGCCTTTGAGTGGCCCGCGCGCGGCCAACGTCAGCGCGTGGCGCAATGCCAGGTCGCGCTGCTCCTGTCGTGTTTTTTCGGCCAGTTGCGGGTTGTCGGCGACGCGGTCACGGCGAAACTCGGCGAACCTCTTCTCGACATACTGCGACGCTTCTTCGAAGAGCGCGGCGGCACCACCGTCGACACCCGGCGGCGCGGCGGCGAGCGAGCGTTGCGGACGCGCCTGCGCGAAAGCCGTCGCGATGGCGTCGTGCGCCAACGGCAAACACAGCATGGTAACGAGCGCCAGGGCGACAAATTGTGGAGCGAATAGTGGGTGGTGTTCTTCGATCAAACGTCTATTCTCCATGCGAGACGGCGTGAGCCCGCTCGCGCAGGCGGGCCGGCGAAAAGGCTTCGAGCAAGCGCGGCGTGCGTCCGTCAACGATCACGTCCGCGACTAACTGTCCGGTCAGCGGAGCGAGCAGAATGCCGTTGCGATAATGACCGGTCGCGTAAAAGAGTCCGCGCACTTCGTCCGATGCGCCGATCAACGGCCACTCGTCCGCCGCGCGCGGGCGCAGCCCCGACCACGATTCAGAGAAGCTCAATCCGGCGATGGCCGGCGCAATCTCCAGCGCATGCGCGGCGATTGATCGCACGCCTTCAACGGTGACGCCCGTCCGGTAACCGACGTGTTCGGTGGTCGAGCCGGCGAGGATTCTTCCGTCGCGGCGCGGCACGATGTAACCGCGCGGGGTATAGATGACGTGGCGCACGAACGGAACAATCGAGGTGTGTCGGTAGCACAGCATCTGCCCGCGCACCGGCGCCACGTGCGGATGCGGTGCCGGCGTCGTTGTGTGTGCGGATGAATTGCGGCCCGCGCTTTCCGTGATCGAAAAAGGGATGCGCGAACTCCACGCGCCCGCCGCCATCACGACCGCACCCGCCCTCAACAAGCCGCGCTCAGTTTCGACGCCCTCGACGTGTCCGGTCGAACTGACGCGCAGCCCGCTCGCTCCGGTCTCCGTCCAAAGATTTACTCCGAACAATTCAACCGCAGCGACCAGCGCGGCGACCAGATGCCGTGTCTCCACTTGCCAGTCCAGCGGGAATCGGAGCGCGCAGCGGACGTGCGGCGAAACCGACGGCTCAAGCTCGCGCGTCGCTTGTGCCGACAGACGTTCGACGGGGAGCCCGGCGCGCGTCTGCCAGGCATCACGTCGCTCCAACTCTTGCTCGTCCTCGTCGGTGAACGCAAGATAGAGCGTGCCCGTCCGGTCAAGTTGAATGTCTCGTCCGGTCTCCGCGCGCAGTTCTTCGGCAAACTTCGGGTAGAGGTCGCGGCTCGCGACCTGAAATTGAAAAAAACTGTCGTCCGTGTCGGCCTCGGATTGAGGCGCGAGCATGCCGGCGGCGGCGTGCGACGCCCCTTCGCCGGGATGCTGGCCTCGCTCGATGATCGTCACGCGCCGGCCACGGCGGGCGATTTCACGCGCGACCGCCAGCCCGACGACACCGCCCCCGATGACAATTACATCCGCCCCGCCCTGCGACTCTTTCATCTTCTTCGTTGAGGGAAACAACTGGTATGATGCGGAAAAAGTTTTCAGTCTTCAGTGTTCAGAAATCACGCCACTTCATGACTGAAAACTGAAAACCGGAAACTGAAAACTGATATGAAACATACTATCACACTGATTCCCGGCGACGGCATCGGCCCGGAAGTCACTTCGGCGGTGGTGAGGATCATCGAGGCAGCGGGCGTCGATGTCGCATGGGAGACGCATTATGCGGGCGCGCAGGCGCTCGAAAAGTTCGGCACGACGCTGCCCGATGACCTGCTCGAATCGATCAAACGCAACACGGTCGCGCTCAAAGGCCCGATCACGACACCAATCGGCAAAGGCTTCACCTCCGTCAACGTCGGCCTGCGCAAGACGCTCGATCTATACGCCAACCTCCGGCCCGTGCGCGCGCTTCCAAACGTGCCCTGCCGCTACCCGGAACTCGATCTCGTCGTCGTGCGCGAGAACACTGAAGACCTCTACTCCGGCATCGAGCACGTCGTCGTCCCCGGCGTTGTCGAGAGTATCAAGATCATCACCGAGAAAGCTTCGACACGGATCGCGCGCTTCGCCTTCGAGTACGCGCGGCGCGAGGGGCGCAAGAAAGTGACTGCGGTACACAAGGCGAACATCATGAAGCTGTCGGACGGGCTGTTCCTCGATTGCTTCCGCAACGTCGCGAAGGACTACCCCGAAATCGAGGCCGACGACAAGATCGTTGATAACGCCTGCATGCAACTGGTGATGCGCCCCGAACAGTTCGACATCATGCTGTTGGAGAACCTCTACGGCGACATCGTTTCCGATTTGTGCGCGGGACTCATCGGCGGTTTAGGTTTAGTGCCCGGCGCGAACATCGGCGAACTCGGCGCGCTGTTCGAAGCGGTGCATGGCTCCGCGCCGGACATCGCCGGCCAGGGCATCGCCAATCCGACGGCGCTACTGCAATCCGGCATCCTGATGCTGCGGCACATCGGCGAACGCGCGGCGGCACAGAAGATCGAATCAGCGTTGCTCAAAGTCTTCGTCGAAGGCAACGTCCGCACCCGCGACATCGGCGGCCAAGCCAAAACCACCGAGTTCGCCGACGCGATCATCGCGGCTTTTTAAGACGAACATCACCCATCGCAAGCACAGCGTCTTGCGGATGAGAGCCGCGCTATTCGCGGTCGGGTGCATGCCGTTTATAGGCGGCTCCGTAGGATACCGAGACATTTTTGATCTTCAGCTTCGCGTCAAAATGACCATTCGGGCACTCAACTATGCTTCGGGACTTCTTCCGCATCAAGCCTCATTGATTCGACAATCTTCCAAGCGAACATATGCACGGATTCCCATTCTTGATTCGATACCCAATGCTTCGAGCTGGAAGCCGCTTGGGAAAGACGCGCGTCAAGGTCATCTAAGAGCTTTAGAGTGTCATCATTCAGGCGTATAT
>JACDEG010000345.1 GCA_013816505.1 Pyrinomonadaceae bacterium
ACAGCCCCGCCGCCGCCATCTCCGGGTAGATGTGCCACCTGCCTTTGACCAGACTCCTATCCTGATAATGCCCGGTCGCGGTCACCTTCGCCTTCGCACTTGGAAGCGGCTGCTCATAGGTGCTGTCGTTCATCCCTAGCAGTTCCAACACGGCCTCGCGCATATACAGCGGGTATGCACTGCCCGTCACGTCGAGCACCAGTTGCTGCATCACCGTATAGCCGCCCCCGGAGTAACGCCCGCGACTGCCCGGCACAACATCGACGCGGATAGCGGCCGTGTTGGTCGGCTTTTCGCCGTTGAGTATTTGCACCAGCGTGGGGACAGGCCCGCCCACTTCATAACCGGGAAAGCCGTGAACCGTCAGCCCCGCCGTGTGGCTGAGCAGTCCCCGCAAGGTGACCTTTTTCTCCTTTGTGTGCTCGTTCTCCGGCACTTTCCAAGTGGTCAGTTTGGTGTTCACATCTTCGTCAAGCGACAGCCGTCCCCGATCTACCAGACGAAGCGCGCCCATCGCCGCCACGGGCTTGCTGATGGAGCCGGCTTGAAACAGCGTGGACGGGGTGACCGGAATTTTGCCGCCCTTCTCTGTGACACCGTAGCCCGTGGCCCTGACGATTTTGCCGTCCTGAATAATGACAAGAGAGAGACCCGGAAGCTGTCGCTTGCGCAACTGCTCCCGGATGAATTCGTCCAGCTTGTCGGCACGGGCCTCGGCAGAGGCAATCAGCAGCACCATGGACAATGCCAGGATGTTGTGAAGTAGGCGACGCATTAAGTGCTCCTTCTGAATTGTCTGTCTATTAGCGGCGACAAAGTTAGTTGTTCCACTGCGTAAGTTTCTGCCGTCGATTCGAGCGTCGGCAGATATACGCCGAACGCTCCGCTTCACCTGCCGCTGTAAAGAATCTTCTTTAGCGCATCACTAATCGGTATAGTTTTGATGCCGTGCACATTGCTCAACAAAATGATCGTGCGCTTGTCGTCAAGCAACCGCACAACGATGGAACTGAATCCGTTGATTGTGCCGGAGTGTCGCGCCCAATTGGGTCCATCATGTTTTCCCGGCAGCCTCACGTACCAACCATAAGCGTAGTTGTCCTTTTCCGGCATCGTGGGTTTGAACAGTAAGGCTCGGTACTCAGCGGAGAGTAACTTGTTTGTGTACAAGGCTTGATCCCACAAATACAGATCGTCAACAGTCGAGATGATGTCACCGGCAGCCATGACGATGGAGGTGTCAAATGGCGGCGCAATCCGGTAGCCCGACTCGCTCAGAAAATACCCGGCGGCGCGTTGGTCGAGAATGGTCTTGTTATCTGCAACGCTCGTGTGCTTCATGCCTGCCGGATCGAAAATCTTCTCCTGTAAAAGTGTGGCGTACTTTTTCCCGGTAACTTTTTCGAGCATCACGCCGAGCAGGTAATAGCCAAAGTTGCTGTAGCGATAATCCGTCCCCGGCGTAAACTTCACATCAAGTTCGGAGAACTCTTTGAGCATCGCCTCTTGGGTGTGGAAGAGACGTTCACGGTTCCACTCGAAACCCGGTATGTCAGGGTAGTCAACCAAGCCTGATGTATGAGACAGCAAGTGGTGAATGGTCACACGCTCTCCTGTCGCTTTTGGATAATCGGGTAGGTAGTCTGTGACCTTGCCGTCCAATTTGAGGAACCCTTGTTCTACCGCTTGAAGCACAAGCAGCGCCGTAAACGGCTTTGTCACGGAGGCGATGCGGAAGCGAGTGGTAACTGAGTTGAGAGCTTTCCACTCCATATTGGCAAGCCCGAACGCACCTTTGTAAATTACCTTCCCATCTTCCGCGATGAGCACTGCGCCCTGAAACTGCTTCTCGTCAGAGTAGCGTTTCATCAAGGCACTAATCTCTGCGTGTTTATTGTTGTCGAGAGCAGACTTTTCAACAGTCGGTCGAGCCAATGCTGCGACATTCTTCTTCTGAACATGAGCTATTAAGTTGGAAGAGTACAAAGCTACCAGCACGACAACCGACAACAGAAATTTCATCTGATGTTTTCTCCGCAGACAATTGCAGCGCGTGGGTTCCTGCCGACGATTAGAGCGTCGAGCACGCCGGTCGTTGTGGGCGTGAAGCGCTATTTCTTAATCATCAGATCGAACTGCTTTTGCTCAGGTTCTTAACTATTTAGCGCCGCCTATTTCAGAAGGTCTTCAATGAATTTCAGCGCTTCGGGGTCTTTGCTTCGACCGAGCCTTTGCACGGCCTGTTTGCGCAACTCAACCGAAGAATCGTTGCGAGCGATGTCCATCAGCTTTCTGAGCGCGCTCTTTTGCCGCGACTCGCCGAGATGGTGAAGCAACAGTCGCTTGATCCGTAAGTTTTTCTCCGCGTCGTATAGTCCGATCATGAACTCAAGCCGCTGCGGGTCGTTCCCTTCGACGAGCAGGTGAATCGCCGTGCCGCGTAAGTTGTCACTGCCGCCGCTACGCGCCACATCGAGCAGCTTGGTCTGGGCGCGTGGCCGATCCAAACGGGCGAGAGAATGGAGAATCTGGCTTTTGATTTCGACGTTCGATTCACCATCGTAAATCCGCGCCAGATCATCGAAGGCCGATGCATTCTCTCTTTCACCGAGTCGATGGATCGCGGTCTTACGAAGCTCGACGTTCTCGCCAGGGCTGCTTGCGATGGTTAGCAGATTAGTCCGGGCGCGGGGGCTTTTCGTGTGAGATATGGAGTGCAGGATTTGCTTCTTCACTTCGATGTCGCGTTCTGACTCGTAAAGCTTCGTGAGGTCGTCGAGCACTGCTTCACCGCCTTCCTCGCCAAGCCGATGAATCGCCACCCGGCGCAGCCTCGGGTCGGGCTGCGAGCGCGCCACTGCAAGCAGCATCGGGCGCGCCCGCGGCCCCCCGCGCGACCCCATCAACGAGACCGCCGCTTCCTTCAACCGCCGTCCCGCAGTCGAGTCGGCCTTCAGTATCTCGCCGACGTAATCCATCGCGCGCTCCGGGCTGGCCTCGAACAGACTTTGCAGAGCGACGATCTTTATTTCTTCTTTCTCTTTGTTCTCTTTGCCGAGCGCGTCCTCGATGACCCGTCGCTCACCGATCTGCGGCGCAATTTCGGTCATCATCGCCCGGGCTTCTTCCGCCCATCTCGAGCGCGGATAATTTTTCATCAATCTCGCTAGCCTGTCCGCCGTTTCGCGGAACTTCGCTTGCCGCTTCAAGGAGTAAGCGAGCCAGTAGAGCGCTGCATCGCTGTCCTTATCCTGTGGATAGCGCGCGATAAAGCCGTCGAATTTAGCGGCGGCTTTGGCCCACTCTTCTTCTTCGATCAAGTCGCGCCCTTCGCGGAACGTCTTCATCGCCGGAGCGTTCGAGGTCTGCACGAACTGGCTAAGCTTCCTGATGTCCTGGTTCGAGCCAAGGACAATTCCCGTCCGCGAGAGTCCAGCGAATACACTGGCGAGCATTAGTAGGACCACCGGAACAATCAAAAAGCGCGCCGTCGTATGCTGAACCGAGTTGGAGGTCTGTGATATATGTCGCATGATTACTTTGTCTTCTTTCTATCTTCCTTCTTCAGTAGGGGTGCGAAGCCGGCGCTGCGCTGAGTTGCAGCATGGCAATGAGTTTCTTCTTCTCGACACGCGCTTTGATCGAGCGCACGTCGTCCCGCGCCGGGTGGTCAGGCAAATTTGCGATGTCTATCAGTATCGGCTCAAGGCTATTGAGCAACATCTCGACGGGTAAGTTGCCGGCACTCGCGGCCTCGCGCCTGAGCACGATGTTGCGGTAGAGGAGTTTCTGTGACTGCTGCTTTTCGTACGCGATGTCGGGGTTGAAACCTTTCGCGCCCGGACGCGCATTTCTGAATGAGCGCAAGACCGTCTGCGCCTGCTCAACGTGCCGCGCGGTGTTTGCGCCGGCGGCGTCCGTGAACTGACGCTCATCGGTAGCTATGTCTGAGAGCGGATCAAAATTCACGTTGCGTGCCGCCGCCGATGTTAATTCAACACCGGGCGCTGTCAGCAGACCTGCTTTCGACCCTGCTTTCGGCCCTGGATGTCGGCGATTAAGTTCCGAGCGAGCTTCCAGTGCTTTCGATAAATTCCGGTGCTGGTTCGCGTCGGTGTCGTTCGACACCCTTGAAGCGGTCGCGGGATCACTGACGACTAGGCCCGGGTGCTCATCCGCAAGAGTTTTCGTACCGGGCCGTCCATCACTCTGAGACGCAGGAGCCTTACCCGGTTTTGAAGAAACCTGAATTCCGCTTATATCCACGCCGTCGCCGTTGCCGGAATGAACGCGCACACGCTCCGGCGCAACGTCGCGTGAGTTCAGAAACTTCACCGAGCCGGCCACGGCTCCGATCAGAATCAACGCCAGCGCGCTTGTCAGCGCGGGGCCGACAAGCGGAACGTTAAGCACGCCCGCGAGCCACCTCTGAAGTCGCGCTCGAGAGCTTCGCGCAGTGTTAATTGTTTCCTGATCGATCCGCGCGCGGACCGCAGTCCAGCAGGGCAGGTCGAGATCAACCTCGCTCCGGTAAAGTGCATATGCACCCTGCTCGCGCCGCAACGATTCGCATGAACTCGCACACCATCGGCAGACGGCCACATGCGAGGCCACGCGGCGGGCCGTCTGCTCGTCAAGCTCGCCATCAACGTACTCTTCAAGTGACATTAGCCGGTCTTCACAATTCATCTCACAACTCCCATGTACGGGCGCATTAAGCGGCGCATCTCGATTCTCGCGCGGTGAAGGTCGGTCTTCACTTTCGGGATCGACATCCCGGTAACCTCCGCAATTTCTTCATAGCTCCATTGCTGAAACACTTTTAGCGTAAACACCAATCGCTTGTCCTCGTCCAGCGTGCGGAGCGCGTCGTGAATCACTCTGTCCAATTCCTTATTGAGAAAGCAGGCGTCGGGTGTTAGTTGGGCGCCGCGTAAATTAATCACCGCCTGATCGTCAATGCTGACGTGATGGTTGTCCCTGTGGCGGGCGCGGATCGCTTCGCGGGCGACGTTCTTCGCGATGCCGAACAGCCACGTCGAAGCTTTCCCCGCACCGCGAAACGTACCCAGGCTTTTGTAAGCACGCACGAAAGTCTCCTGCGCCAATTCCTCAGCCGCGTGATGCTCGCCGGTCATGTCATAGATGAAGCTGGTCACGGGACGGGCGTACCGCTCAAAGAACAGGCGGAACGCTTCGTCGTCACCGGATCGCGCGCGCGCCACCAAATCTTCGGCACTGTTCATCAATGTTGCAGCGGGTGCGTCGGACCGGGTTGTTAAACCAGTGATGTTTGCCGTGAGTTGCTTCATCAGTCTTTAAGGTGAGTGGCCGGGGTGACGAAAAGGTTTCAGAGTTTCGTCAAACCACTGAATCAGAACAAGTGCGCCCGCCCGCCTCGACACGTCCCAGGCGGGAGCGCGGCTCCTGCGCAAGTGTCTTTAGAAGTTGAAACGAATCTGCGCTTCAACACGTCGGTTCGCAGCGTGACGTTGTTCTGCTGTGCGGGCGTTGAAAAAATGAAAAGAACGAGAATAAGTGCGGCCGGACCGACGAGGTCAGGTCTTCGCGCCATCGGTCTCTGAAGAGTGTTCATGATCATCGCCGTTGTCGAAGCGTACTTGTGTTCGTTGACGTGTTGATGGGTAATCCGATAGTGACAAGAAAGGCACACGCCTCCCCGGGTAGGCACCGGACCTACTCAGTCAAGTCATTTGGCTTATCGTTTAATTACACTGATGTACGGTGAACACCGTGGACGAAAAATTACTGCCACAGTTTTGCGCGGCGTGCCGCTCGACGTTTCTCCTTATGAATATAAGCGAGGAGGAAAACGACTTCAGGGTTGATCGCCCTATCTATGATAAAAACACTCATGACCTCACACCAAAAAAAACACCGCGGCCCTCGATTTCGTGGCAGAAATCTTGAACGGTGTGATTCAACAATCAAAGGTTGAAACATTCAGCCTATGTCACGCAGATTGAGTATGATCCGTCTGCACAGGAGTAAGTGGCACAATACGGACGAAAGTTTCACTATCCCTATAAAATCTTAAGCAGCGCTGGGGTAAACGCCGCTTGATTTTCATAGTTGCAAAAAAATTGATTCAGCATCTGATCATGACTACTTGGAAAATACAGCATGGTCATACGTAGAAACCAGCAATGTCCTGAAGTATCGAGTTTACGTCCTGTCTTGCAGCACACGAGCGAACACATCCCGATCAACGTTACCGCCGCACAAAACAGTGCCGACCTTGCGCCGACGCATACTTTCCTGCTCTTTCATCAATGCCGCCAACCCCGCTGCGCCTGCGCCCTCTGCGACGTTGTGCGTGTCGGTGAACAGCACGCGCATCGCCGTGGCGACTTCCTCATCCGTCACCTCGACGATGCGCTCGACGTGGCTGTTGATAATCTCTAAAGCTTCGGCAACCGGCGTGCGACACGCCATCCCGTCGGCGAGCTGCGTCGTCACCTCATGCGAGACGAGCGTCTTCGATGCGAATGAGCGCGCGTAGGCCGGCGCGCCTGCCGAGACGACGCCGACTATCTTGACGCGTAAGTTCAGCGCTTGACGTGCCGCAATCATGCCGCAGATGCCGGAGCCTAACCCGATTGGAACATACACCGTGTCGAGGTCTGGCATGGCGCGCAGAAATTCGAGCGCGTAGGTTCCGACGCCGCGCACCAGGAACGAATGGAACGACGGTACGCGGTAGAGTCCGCGTTCTTCGCTTAACTTC
>JACDEG010000782.1 GCA_013816505.1 Pyrinomonadaceae bacterium
CGCGAAGTCTCCCGCTGCGACGCCGACGGCGAAGGCCGGGGCCGCACCGTAAGATTTAAGGAGTAGATGCAATGAAACGTGTGCTCTCTCTGTGTTTCGTCCTTTGTCTGACGACTGCCTCCGTCGCGCTGGCGCAGGACTGGCCGTCGTTCCGCGGCAGGAACGCTTCGGGCGTCGCCGACGGTCGGAAGACGCCGGTCACGTGGGACGGCGTGAAGAGCGTGAACGTCCGGTGGAGAACGCCGATCCCCGGACTCTCACACGCGAGTCCGGTCGTTTGGGACAATAAGGTTTTCGTCATCACGGCGATTAGTGATGAGGCGAAGCCGACATTCGTCGCGAAAGACCGTGGCATCGGCCTCGCCAGAGACGCCGTGAAGCACACGTGGCGCGTCTACTGCCTCGACAAAGCGAGCGGCAGGATTTTGTGGGAGCGGACGGCGCACGAAGGCGTGCCGCGCGCGAAGCGGCACGTCAAGGCCACGCAGGCGAACTCGACGCCCGCGACCGACGGAAGGTACGTCGTCGCGCTGATGGGTTCGGAGGGGCTTTACACTTACGACGTGGCGGGCAAGCTGCTCTGGAAGCAAGACCTCGGCGTCCTTAATCCAGGGTTGTGGGACGACCCCACTTCGGAGTGGGGGCACGCCAGCTCGCCCGTGATCTACAAAAATTTGGTGATCGTGCAGTGCGACGGCCACAAGCAGTCGTTCATCGCGGCCTACGATCTGAAGACCGGCAAACAGGTGTGGCGCGTCGAGCGCGGCGAGATTACGTCGTGGAGTACGCCGACCGTTTACGAAGGGAAGACGCGCACCGAGTTGATCGCGAATGGCGGGCGCTACGTGCGCGGCTACGACCCGATGACGGGTAAAGAACTGTGGCGCTTCTCCGACAACGACACGCAGGTGAAGATGCAGGCCCCGCTCGTCGCGCACGACCTGATCTTCGTCACCGGCGGATACCCTCCGGGGAGGGCGATGTACGTCTTCCGCACCGGGGCCGTCGGCGACATTTCGCTGAAGAAGGGCGAGGAGACTAACGGCTTCATCGCCTGGCAGGCGCCAAAGGGCAGCCCCTACACGCCGACGCCGATCATTTACGGCGATTACTTCTACACCTGCGCCGACAACGGCGTGCTCTCCGCCTACAACGCGAAGACCGGCGAGCGCCTTTACCAAGAGCGCCTGCCGAGTTCGTTCAGCGCGTCGCCCGTTGCGGCGGACGGGAAGCTCTATATGGTCAGCGAAGACGGCGATGCGTATGTCGTCAGAGCGGGGCCGAAGTTCGAGTTGCTGGCGACCAACCCGATGGGCGAAGCCCTGATGTCCACGCCGGCCATCTCCGACGGCATGCTCATCCTGCGTTCGCAGAGTTATATCTATGGCATCGCCGACGGCGCGGCCGCGAAGACGAAGACGGAATGAGCAACACGGACCGCGCGTTGAACGCGATGGAGAGTTTTGATTACCGCCCGCACACTCGTGTGATTTTCGGCGCCGGAGCGCTCGCCCGTCTCGGCGAACTCGCGCGCGGTCTGAGTTTCAGGCGCACACTGTTGGTAGCCGATTGTGGCCTCGTCGCCGCCGGGCACGTCGAGCAAGCCTTGAAGTTTTTGAGTGGGACGGGAATCGAAGTCTTCACCTTTCACGACTTCGGCTCGAACCCCAACACCGCGATGGTCGAACGGGGGCGCGCTCACGCCGCGCCGCTCAAGGTTGATTCGATCATCGGACTCGGCGGAGGCAGCTCTCTCGATTGCGCCAAGGGAATCAACTTTCTTTTAAGCAACGGCGGTCAGATGCATGACTACTGTGGATTCGGGAAGGCGCGGCGACCGATGCTGCCGATGATCGGTGTTCCAACAACCGCCGGAACGGGAAGCGAGGCGCAGAGTTACGCTTTGATCTCGGACGCGAAAACGCATGTCAAAATGGCTTGCGGTGACACGAAGGCTAAGTTCCGCGCGGTTATCCTTGATCCGGAACTCACCCTTTCGCAGCAGCGGAGCGTGACCGCAACCGCCGGGTTTGATGCCTTGGCACATGCCGTCGAAACATACGTGACGACTAAGCGCAACCCGCTCTCGGAGGCTTACTCTCGCGAAGCGTGGTGT
>JACDEG010000783.1 GCA_013816505.1 Pyrinomonadaceae bacterium
CGCCGACGGCTCAGTTTGCGGGGGAGCCGGTTTAGGAGTCGTTGCCGGCGGCTCCGTCTTCGGAGTCGGAGTCGCTCTCGGCGGCGAAGGCGGGGACTGGTCGATGATGAGATCGGGGTTCACCCTTACCGGGGGCGGCGTCGGCTGTTGATTGGCGTTTCGCCTGGACGGAGTTGGCGACGGGGTTGCGCCCGGTTTCAAAACTGTCTCTTCATTTTTACCTGGGACAAACTCAGGGTCTGTCGCGCCATCTTCTTCGGGCAAAGGCGTCGGCTCGACGCTCAGATTTTTGTTTCTGTTGGCGGTGGAGTTAACGCCGGACCGCCCGCCCGTGACCGGCGGAAGCGCCGACGTGCTGGTCGCAGTGCCGGGCGCAATCCCCTTCTCGCCTTCGCCCGACGGCGGCGCAACGGCCCTCACCGGCTGACCGTTCGGGTCGCTCGTCAGCGGCGCGCCTTGATCGTCGCTCGCTGCCCCGCTCTGGAGACGCTGGAGCACATACACCACTCCAAAGATCATGACCAACAGCACCAACGCCGGAACCATGATCCGCCAGGGGTTGAATCCTGCAACGGGTGGTGGCGGCGGCGCAGCAGTGCTGGGGCTGATGCTTGCGCCGGCTTCGAGCGGCGGCGTGCTGCCGCTGACGACTGTCGCCTCGTCGCGCTCCTCGTGCAATGTGTCGCGCGCCGGAATGTTGGCTGTGGTCGGAGCGCCAATCGCACTCAGGTCATCGGCGGGTTGAATCGGAGCGAGCCGTCCGCTCGTTATTACCGGGTCATCGGGCGACTCTTCAACGGCGGCAAAAGAGAACGCTTCGGACAGTTGGCTGGCGGTCTGGAATCTGTCTTCCGGGCGTTTCGACAACGCTCGCGCGACGACGTAATCGATTGAGATGGACAAGTCGGGTCGCTCGGTCAGCACTGACGGCGCGGGTTCCTGCAAGTGCTTCATCATGATTGCCGTCGGCGAGTCGCCGGTGAACGGGACGTGACCGGTCAGCATCTCGTAGAGGATGATGCCGAGCGAATAAATGTCGGAGCGCGCATCAATTCCGGATGATTGCGAGCACTGTTCGGGCGACATGTATTGCGGTGTCCCGATAATCAGGTTCGGGGCGGTCAGCGCCGGGTCGACACCGCCCTCCGGCTCCTGAATCTTGGCGATACCGAAGTCCAGAACCTTTGCCCAGTCCTGCCCCGCACCGACCTCTTCGAGCATGATGTTATCGCTCTTCAAGTCGCGGTGAACAACGCCTTCGCGGTGAGCGGCGTCGAGCGCGCCGCAGATTTGACGGTTGATTTCACTGACACGCGAGGGTGGCAGCGGACCATCGCGGCGGATCACTTCCTTCAGCGTGAAACCGCGCAGGTACTCCATCACAAGGAAGACGATGCCGTTCTCCGACTCGCCGAAATCGGTGACGGTCAGCGCGTGCGGGTGCGAGATGCGCGAAGCGGCTTTCGCCTCGCGTGTGAATCGGGCGACGAGGTTGGTGTCGGCGGCGAGCGACGGGTGCAGCACTTTGATCGCGACGGTCTTCTCCATCAAGACGTGCGTCGCGCGATAGACCGTCCCCATGCCGCCTTCGTCGAGGCGTTCTTCGATGCGGTATTTACCGGCGAGCGTCTGGCCTATCAAGTCGTCACCCGTCTTGACGAGCGCCGTGCCATCAGCCGGACACAAAGTATTGTCGCCCTGATACTCCGTACCGCATTTCGGACAGATCTTCATCAGCTCGTTTTACGTACCGCCTTTATAAGATTTTGAAGAGTGGGAGAGGACGGAGCGTATCACACCGTTTCCGCGGCACGCAATAATTCGACTTGAATAGTCTTCGGCTAAAACGAGCCGGGACTGAAGCGGCGAGGAGATTCTTCGCGGAGGATTTTTGGTTTCCGTGCCTGCCACCACTTTGAGTGTCGCGTTTTTCATGTGCGAAAACAAAGGCGCGGGCGTGCCCCTTTTAAGAGAGCACGCCCGCCGTCGTTCACCTATCCTGAACTGCTGTGAACTAAACTTTCGCGAACACAATCACGAGCGCAAACAGTACCAGCGATTCGATCAGCGCGAGGCCGATGATCATCATGATCTGGATGCGTCCGGCGGCACC
>JACDEG010000784.1 GCA_013816505.1 Pyrinomonadaceae bacterium
CCTGTTCGGCCCGATGGCCTACACCGAAGAAGATTACGCGGGCGAGCAGTTGCACCGGAGAAGTGGCATCAACCGCCTGATGTTCGAGAAGAAGATGTTTCTGGCCGGGAGTTGGGGCGCTGATTTTCATCCTGACTTGCAGCCGCGCGAGGGCGATACGGTGCTTCTGCCGCACAAGAGCATTGACGTCTTCGAGACCGATCTGCCAGACCATCTCCGACGAATGGGGGTTACGCATCTCGTGATCGCCGGGATGGCCGCCAATTTGTGCTGTGAGTCAACAGGCAGGCACGCGATGGAAAAAGGGTTCGACGTGACGTTCCTCTCCGACGCCATCGGGGCGGCGGGCGTCCCGGCCTACGAGGCTGCGATCCGCGTGAACTATCCGCTGATCGCCAACGCCGTCATCACTGTTGACGAGTTCCTAGCCGCCGTTGACGCTTCGACGGCAGGCGCTATTGACGTGCAGCCGGGCGATACGGTTCGCGGCTCCGACCACGGTGAGATCGGCACGGTTGATAAAGTCGTCGAAGCGACGGAAGAGACCGAGGGTTACTTGCTGGTGCCGCGCGGACTGCTCTTCCAGACGGACACCTACATTCCCTTGGACGCGGTGATCAAGCGTGCGGGCACCGAGGTTTTTATCAACATCCCGAAGCTGGTCATCGGAGAGATGCCGTGGGGTGAACCTCCTTCACGGACTGATCGGCAGGCGAAGCATGGCCCTCGCGCGACAGAGGTGGACAAGCTGTACGGCTCGCGGTCTCCGTCCATTCGGGAGCGATCAGCTCGTGGCGGTGTCAGCTAAGAAGTAATGGACAAGTTATTTGAGCGGACTACATCAGGGCCATGCTAATGGGGCGAAAAACTTCAGCCGGATGAGAAGCTATCTCTTAACGGCGCGTCGGGGTGTTCACTTCTCTACTCTCTGGAACGTGTGTTCGACAGCAAGCCACTCCTCTTTCAATAAACGAAAATCAATCAGGCTGGACGTTCTGGTAGCTGAATAGTTACCAAAAACCCTGCGCGTTTTCTTGAGCCGCGCTCATCGCATTCCTGACTTGAAGCAGAGCCACCCGGTCAGCCTCGGCAAAGACGTTGGTGAAAATAAAGACCATGCGTGGTTCGTCTCCTACGCGCCCGCAAGTCAGCCGGAGATTGCCGTCGTCGCGCTCATCGAAAACGTCGGCTTCGGCGGGACGCACGCCGCCCCGGCAGCACGCGCAATCTCCCAAGTGTACTACCAAAAAGCGCGCCAAGTTGACTTGCCGGAAGAACAGATCGCGCAGGCACAGACGAGCGACGAATATGCAACCGGTCTTGTGGTGACTGCCGGTTCGACGGTTTCAAGGTGGATTCTGACAGTACGCCCTAATTCGTCTATTTCAGTTGAGTAGTTTGCCCGAATCGAACGGAGAACCTGCGATGGGAATGCCAATGCATTCCCTACCTGACAACCATTGCGACGAGCGCGCCAGTTGGAGACGGCGGCGCATCTTCATTTTCTACTGTCATGAAGAGTCCAAAATCATTCAATCCCGTTTCAGCCTCGATCTTGGATTCGTTACGCTTACCCGGCTTCACCGCCTGCCCGAGGCGCGTGTAGGTGTTATCAGGGGAGACAGCCCAAAGGACGTAGCGTGACCCATTCGGCGCTTCCTTCATATTGAAAACGCGCATCTTAATTTGCGTCGCGCCGCCCTTCTTACGCGGCTTGATAGAGACGTTCGCCCGTGTGCCCTGCAGCTCACCCGAAAAGCTAATTCTCATCTGCGTATCAGCGCCCCGCCTGAGAGAAGTGATACCGAGCATCGGCGCGTCGTACTCGGGATCTTCAACTGATGCGTTCTCATCCCGGAGGCGCACGCCGACCGCTTCCCTCTCAGCCTCTTCATTGCTCGGTCTCGGAACGGCGACAAAGCCATTCGGGACGGTGCTTCTTAGCGCCACTCGTGCATCCGCGTCGAAAGTTGTTAAAGTGTCTTCCGGCGTAAGCACGAGCATGAACTTGTTGAGCGGCGTTTTGGCGCTCAACGTGCCTGTACCCTCACTGACCGTCACCGCACCGAGCAGGCTGATCCCGCTCAATGAATCAACCGCATAAAGGTTGTAG
>JACDEG010000346.1 GCA_013816505.1 Pyrinomonadaceae bacterium
GGTGACTGGTTTCGAGGACGCGCCGGGAGTTCCGCGTGTCGGCGATCATCACACCGCCGAAGACGACTTGAATGTGGCGCGCCGATGCCTCCACGCGCGGCGGTCTCGGGTAGTCCCACACCGATTCCTGGTTCGGCCCCGGCTTGATCCGTTGCTGTCTCATCCACCAACCCTCCTCAGTCATTTGTTCGGCGCTTATCCCATATTTTTGCCACAAAACTCAAGGCATTGGTGTTTATTGTGCAGCGGTTATGTATTCGAGATCGCAACGCAGGAAAGTAAAGTGAAACAAACACCTATGGAGAATAACATGTACAGTAAACGCGTCCCTTTCTTCGCCCTTGTTGTATCGCTGTTAGTGGCAGTGGCGGTTAAAGCGGATACGGTAGATGACTACGTCAAGGCTCAGATGCAGCAGCAACATACTCCCGGTCTTTCTCTTGCCGTCGTCAAAGCTGGGAGGGTCATCAAGGCGGAGGGCTATGGATTAGCGAATGTCGAACTCAACGTTCCTGCTAGGCCGGAAACCATCTATAAAATTGGCTCGGTCAGCAAGCAATTCATTGCCACGGGGATCATGCTGCTTGTCGAAGAGGGTAAAGTCAGTCTGGATGATAAAATCAGCAAATTTCTTGAAGGGACACCGGACACGTGGAAAGAGATTACCGTCCGGCATCTGCTCACCCATACGTCGGGCATCATCCGAGAAGCTCCTGGTTTCCACCCCTTCAAAGTTCAGGAAAATATGGAAGTAATCAGGACTGCTTATCCATTGCCGTTGCGCTTCACGCCAGGGGAAAAGTGGGAGTACTGCAACGTGGGGTACTTTACGCTCGCCGAGATCATCCACAAGGTAAGTGGCAAGCCGTGGGAGGATTACCTGAGCGAGCGTGTATTCAAGCAGTTAGCGATGAGCGTCACACGCACAACAAGTGTCCCGGATATTATCCCTAATCGTGCTGCCGGCTACGGTTGGCAAAATGGACGATTGCAGAATGCTGGTGACTTGCTGGCTATGCGTCCGAGTGGAGCATTTGTTTCTAACATTCTTGACTTAGCGAAATGGGAAGCCGCACTCTACACAGACAAAATTCTCAAGCCCCATGTCCGCGAGCAAATGTGGGTACGGGCGACATTGAACAATGGCAACACTTATCCCTACGGATTTGGTTGGGAGTTAGCTGAGCTAAACGGACACAGATTGGTGCGTCACGGTGGAACACTGGCTGGCTTTCGAGCTGAATTTGCGCGATTCACGGATGACAAGTTAACGATTATCATCTTGACGAATTGCGTTGACGCCAAGCCAAAGGAACTCGCGCTTGGGGTGGCTGGCTTCTATGTTTCGGACCTCGTGCCTCCTAAAGCGAGGTGACATGCTAGAGAGATTCAACCAGACCCGCTGCGAGCTAACTTTTCATCAATGGCGGTGCGCGCGGGCCGGTTAACTCCGGCGTTATTGACGAAATGCACTCACACAATAAAGTATGTTGACGACAATTGAAGAGTAACAGCTAAGACCGAGAGTGATGGCACGATTGTGTTATCAATCACTTGTGAATAAGTTTCCCCATCCCATCGAAATCACTTGATGGTGATGACCACGTCGCCGCGGCTGGTTACACCGCTTGCGGTTGTGACCACTACCGTCGCCGCCCCTTTCACGCCGTCGGGGATCACCAGATTGATTTGATCAAGCCCGCCGAAGCCACCGGACTGACCGGCGTATTCGATTGTTGCCGGCCTTCCGCCGACGGTCGCTGTGACGGGCAGAGAACCCCGCCAGCCGGTGCCGAACAGTGCGACCACGCTTGACTGTCCGCCGCTCTTCGCCGGGAACGGCCCCGGCATGTAGAGCCAGCCGGATGTGAGTAACGCCACGGCTTCGCCCGCGCCGGTCTGCGCGGTGGTGAAGACGCCCGGGTTGGCACTCGCCACCGTCGCGTCATCGGCGGCGACGACCACACCGTTGACCGACACTACAATCGCGTTCGCGCCAATTGATACGTCCGGCGGAAGGTAAAGGTTAATCTGCGTGTCGTTGAAAGAAAGAACGCGCGCCCTGCGTCCCTCAACCAGGACTCGAATGCCGAAGGTTTCAGCATCCGCTTCCTTCGAGCCTTGCGCGCCGCGCGTGAGGCCAGAGCCAATGACGGTCGCCAACCCGTCTCGCGTCGCCGCACCGCGCAGGCTGGCGCTGTTGACCATCGAGAGGCGATTGATCGCGCCGTAAGTCGTGTCGACGCCAAAGGCGAGGCCGGAGAGCGCGTCGGTTAGTGGTTTGTCGGCCTCCACGTAAATCTCGCCATCGCGTAGGATGCCGTTCAGCGCCGGGTCGGGGAAGGCATCGATGCGAGGGGTTCCGCGATTGCCGCCGTCTGCCGGCGTATCGGCAGTCCCCGAAGCATCCTGGATGACGTAGACCGTGCCTTCGCGATCCACTGTGAGGCCGTGAAAGATCAGGTTGTTATCAAGCGATAGTCCTTCGACCGCGACTTCGTCGACATCGCCGCGCCCGTCGCCGTTGTCGTCATAGATGGCCAGTAGCGCCGCGTCGTTACCGTATGAATGAGTGAAGACGACGCCGCGTGAGTTGGCCGCGACATCAAGCGGCGCGTCGAGCGGGACGCCGCTGAAGAGTTGATAACGGTAGTACGGAATCGGGTCGAGCGTGTCGGGGACACCGTCGGCGTTAGTGTCGCGGACGATGCGCAATTCGTTCGAGTCGAAGTCGGCAATCAACAGATCATTGTTCGGAAGCAGCGCGAGTCCGTTCGCGTTGCTCAATTGATTGTTGCCGACGCGCACCAACTCGCGCGAGCGCGAGTTATCGAAGCCGCCAGTCAGCGGATCGCTCACCAGCAGGACGACGCCTGCGCTCGGCTCGTTGTTCGGGTCGCCCGCGTCCGCGCGATTGTAGTACCCGCTCGACGAGACGATCACGAACTCGCGCCCCGACCGTGCCGTGCCGGAGACGACCGTGACGGCGGAAGGAAGACCGAAGTCGCGCTCAAGGTCATAGACGCTTTCTGAATCGCGCACGTAATCGCCGTTCGTGTCGAGCGCGACCACGATCACGCCATAAGGAATGTCGTCGCGCGGATCGATTGTGCCGCGCCGATCAATCGCCGTGAAGACTTCGTAGCGCGCGCCGGAGCGACCCACCGCGAAGTCGAATGACCCACCGTCCGAGTCGAACACGGTGCGTTCGTCGGCAATCAAATCCATGTTCCGATCAGTGAATAACTGGTTGATGCCGTTGAGGGAATCAATGCCGAGTTGCGACGTGTGTAGAATCCGACTGAGGGGCGTGCCCGGTCGGATGCGCGTGGTAATGGGGGCAGTGATGGATGAACCTGCGTTGTCGGTCTGTGAAGTATTCGTCGAGTCGTTCGGAAACGTCGGAGTCGTCGTCTTCTGATTCGCGCCCGCGGCCTTTCTCGATGCCGGACGCGCCGGGCGGCGTGGCGAGCCGACGGCAGGTGATGAACGATTCTCGGCGCGCGCCGCGAACGTTTCGCGGTCACTGCTGCGGGCCGCAGTGGCGCTCGCGCGGCGCTCCGGCGAATCATCTTTGGTTCGACTGGAGAGGGCGCGTCGAACGTCGGGCCTGAAGTCGCGTTCATTCAAGTTTTGCGCGGAAGCTTTGAACGCGGTTAGAGCGGAGGCAAGCAGAAGTGCGATGACTGGAACTGTCATCAATCTGTGACAGCGGGCGCGATGCATAACACAACCTTTCAGGTACACGTCATTACTCAGAAGTGACAGGTGACAGGTGACAGGACAGTATGAATTCTGTGCTGCACAGGATGATCCTGTTAAGCCAGCATCTTGACCAACAAACTTTGGCTTCGCTTGGGAGAACTGACGTGCCTTAACTCTTTCTTGTCACCTGTCACCTGTCACGTTTGAGAACCGGTCAGAGCGAAATAGCGGGTGAAGGCAGAGTAGAAATTATCACCCGCTATTCCGCTCTCGGCGGTGGGAAAGAGAATGCCCCTTTCTCTTTCCCAACCATCATTAAACTCAGGATATGTCAGGTCCACCCCGCGATGGCCTTGCAGGTCTCGCGGGAGCGGGCCGCTCTCGCTCCGGTTCCGCAGAGCGCGGTGGCGGCTGCGGCTCAGGCTGCGAACGAGCCGGCGGCTCAGACCTTGAAGGTGGAGGCTCTGGTTGCGGCGCGGGCTCTTCGCGGCGTGGTGCGGGTCGTTCCTCGCGCGGCTCCCTTCGTTCGTAGCGTGGCTGAGGACGCTCGTCACGAGGTTCGGGGCGCTCTTCGGCGGGCGCGGGGGCAGGCGCGGGTTGGCGTTCCTCGCGCGGCTCGGCGCGCTCACGTCGCGTCGGCCGCTCTCTCCGCTCAGGCTGTTCTATCCGATCAAGCTGTTCATCACGCGGCGTCGGACTGTCCATCGATTCCGGCCTACGCTCACGTCGCGCCGGTCGCGCTTCGACGGGCGGAGAACTCGGACGATTCTCATCAGGTTGAGGCTCGACGGGACGTGCTGGTCGAGCAATCGACCCCGGTGCCGTCACATTCGGATCACCGTTGTCCGGATTCTCGTCGCGGCCCCGGCGTTCGCGCGCTCCGGTGCGGCGTTCCCTCGGCTCGCTACGTGGTTGATCTCCGGGCTGGACGCCGTCGGGTTGAGTGCGAGGCACGGGTGAACGTTCCTCCATCGAATCAGCGCGCCTGTTTGGTCGAGCCGCCGGGCGAGCGATATTCAAACTCTCGGTCGAGCCGTCAGGACGCGGCGCAGCAGTACCTCGATTGTTTGGGCGGGCAGGTCGCAGAATCGCACCGGTATCCGGCGTGTTCGCGTCGCGCGGAGTGTCGACCGGACTCGACGGAACCGGCGTAAAAATGCGCGGCTCGCGTCCGCCGAAAACACGTGCCCGGCGAAGCTCGCCGTCGAGCGGCACGCCGGGCGCACGCGGCGCGGCTCCGGTCGAGCGCTCAATCACCGGGCGGGCCGGAGACTGTGTTGCGCGGCGGATCACGTTCAGACGCGTGCGTCCATTGGCGTCGGTCGTCACGTTGCTGTCGGAATTATTAGGAGGAACCTGTAGACGCCCGCGCACCGGATCGGAGGTGAACGCACGACGCGCAACATCAATCGACGCCGGGCGCGCGCGTAAGCTCGCCGCGCCAAACTCGCGCACCGGCACGGCACTCACCGCGCGCAAGTAAGCCGGGTTGGTACGCTCGAGGCGCACGACATCCTGCGCGCCCAAAGGCGAGAGGCGTTCGGGGTGGTGTCGCCAGCGGCGGCTGTGCGGGTCGCGCTGTCCGTAATTGAGTGGATACCACGCGACGTGTTCGCCGTACGAGGTCGGGACGTAGACAAACGCCACGAGTGCCGGACGCCACCAACTCCGCCCCTGAACTTGAACGCGCGGCGCCCAACACCAACTGTTGTTGTAATGAACCCAGCGTCCGTAGTGATACGGCGCCCAGCCCCAATCTTCATCGCCGACCCACGTCCAACCGTACGGCGGGCACCACGTCCAGCGTCCGTAGCGATACGGCGCCCAGTTGGAATAATTATTGATGACGGTGATGTGCGGACGCCAAACCCAGCCGTAATCTTTCGTCTGCGTCCAATCGCCGTAAGCATCCAACTCTTCGGCGCCCCACACCTCGCGGTCATAGTAACGCTCACGATCTTCGTGACGGAGGCGCGACGCGAGATAGCGTTCACGTTCGTCAGTCCAACTGTCCCAGTCATCAAAGGCGGAGGCGGAAGATAGTTCCCAATCGCCAGCCGCGTCTCCGCTGTAGATGAGCCGCGCGGTTCGCTTGTCACGCAGCGTAAAGCCGGACGTTTCGGAGTAGATGCGCGCCCGTCCGCCGTCGCGTACCGTGATCCGTACGCCGCCGTCGCGCGCGACATCCAGACGATAGATGCCCTGTCTCTCCGCCGCCAGCGTCGTCTTCGGCGCGTCGACCTCAAAGTATTCGCGCTCAGTTTCGAATCGCGCGAGGCGGACCGTGGCCGTTCCTTCGTCGAGGCTCAGCGCGATGCCGGCGTCGCGTAACGTCACAATGCGCAAAACCGAGTCGGGTCCGACACGCACGAAGTTGCGCGCGTCCACTTGAATCTCCAGACGCGCGTCGCGCCCGGTTGCCAGCGTGTCGCCCTCGACCAGCGGCAGATTCAGACGGGCCTGCTCCCAGGTCTGATTCCCGGCACGTCGCAGACTCACTTCGCCGCGCAGCAAACTGACGCGGACGACACGTGCCGTCTCTTCATATTCGACACCCTGCGCATCATCCGTCGCGCGGGCGTGGGTAAAGCTGAAATATAGGCACATTAAGAGGATGAGCACATTTAACGGGATGAGCAAACTGGCGGAAAGTGTTTGGAAAGGACGCATAGTCGGGACGCTCCTCATAACTTAAAAACAAACGGACGCTGACGGGCGGAGTTGTCTGTCGTTGTCTGTCATGGACAGAGCAACGCGCTTTTGAGTAGATCAACAATGCGCCTTTGAAGAATGAAGCGCACGGGAAGAACTTCGGTTCAGTGTTTGGCGCGGGTGCAAAGTGCGTGCCTTCGCCGCTCAATGCCAAAGCGCAAAAGGATTCTTTGAGGTTTGTTCGCTCGGGCCGGAAAGTAGCGTACAAGAAATTTATGCGAGATGGTGCAAGCCCGGCACTAAATGGTGTGAACGTATCTTGAAGAACTAGCCGCCGCTATCAAGCGTCCCTGCCGGGACGAAGGTAGACCCATAGTCCCGAT